>DASUHM010000009.1 GCA_036273515.1 Gaiellales bacterium | reverse complement strand
AGCGCGTTGTCGAGCCCGTGACGCGCGAAGACCGCCAACGTCTCGCGTCGGTGCACCTCGGCGGAGGCGTCGATGCCGTCCAGGCCGCTCGCCTCCCGCAGGGCGGCCTCGATCCGGACGACCTCATGGTCGACCACCGGCCGGCCGGCCGACTCGAGCCCGCGCTCCGCCCACCAGCGTGGTGGCGGTGAATGGGCGAGCGTCCCGCGCCAGTCGAAGAGGACTGCCGCGACCGGCATTGCTACGGCCCGAGCCGCTCAACCGCCCACGCCTCGCCCTCCCGGCGATACGTGAAGCGGTCGTGGAGGCGGTCGTCGCCGTGCTGCCAGAACTCGAAGCGGGAGGGAACGAGGCGCAGGCCGCCCCACTCGTCGGGACGCGGCACGGCGCCGTCCGGGTACCGGGACGCCAGCTCCGTGACCGCCGTCTCGAGCACCTCGCGGCTCGCGACCGGGCGGCTCTGCGGCGAGGCCGCTGCGGACAGCCGGCTGCCTGCAGGCCGGGTCTCGAAGTAGGCGTCGGACTCGGCCGCGTCGATGCGGTGGACGGCGCCCTCGACCCGCACCTGACGGCCCAGAGCCGACCAGTGGAAGAGCATCGCGGCGCGCGGGTTCTGGGCGATCTCCTGGCCCTTGCGGCTGAAGTAGTTCGTGTAGAAGACGAGCCCGCGCTGGTCGAAGCCCTTCAGCAGCACCATCCGCGCCGACGGCGCCCCGGACGACGTGGCCGTGGCCAGGACGACCGCCTCGGGCGCGTCCACGGCGTCGGCGGCCTGCGAGTACCAGGCGGCGAACTGGCGCAGCGGGTCGGGGTCGAGGTCGGCTCGCCGCAGCGGCGGGCTGCTCACACGGCCTTCTGCACCCGGCCGCTCTTCAGGCAGCGGGTGCAGACGTACGCGCGGGTCGGCGAGCCGTCGAGCATGATCCTGATCTGCTGCAGGTTCGGGTTGAAGCGTCGCTTCGTCGCCACCATGGAATGGCTGCGGTTATGCCCGAACCCCGGCTTCTTGGCACAGATCACGCATACTCTGGACACGGCGGCGGAGTATAGACGAAGAAATTTCGCGCAGACGACGCAACCACGGGGGCCGAACACGCGTCTGATCTCGTGATGGTGCGCACGTCGGTCAGCGCTGCCGGATCGACCCCGGCCGCGGGCACGTCCGGCTCCGTCTCGTTCGCCGATGAGGTGATCGCCCAGATCGTCGGGCTGACGGTGCTCGAGTGCTACGGCGTCGTCGGCATGGCCGCGACCAGCCTCACGCGGGGCGTCGCCCACCTGCTCAGCCGCGACCGGCTGACGCAGGGCGTGCGCGTCCGCCGGGAGCCGGCCGGCCTGGCAATCGACCTCTACGTTGTGGTTGAGTTCGGCCTCAACCTGGCCGAGGTGGCCGCGAACCTGCGGTCGCGGGTGAAGTACCAGGTCGAGAAGCTGACGGAGCTCGAGGTGGCGGCGCTGCAGATCCACATCCAGGGCGTGAAGCGCACGGCATGAGCGATGCCCATCGGATCGCGGTCGCTGCGGCGCGCGGGGCCGCAGCCGCCGTCGAGGCCAGCCGCGGCCGCCTGAACGACCTGAACGTCTACCCGGTGCCCGACGGAGACACGGGCTCGAACCTGGCCGACACCGCCCGCGAGCTCGCCGCCGGCCTCGCCGATGCGCCGGCCGACACGCCGGCCGCCGTCGCGGCCGCCGCCAAGCGGGCGGTGCTCATGGGCGCGAGCGGAAACAGCGGCGCCATCCTGTCCCAGATCGTGGGCGGCTTCGCCGACGTCGCCGGCGCGGCCGGGCAGATCGACTCCGACGTGCTCGCCCGGGCGCTGCGCTCGGCCACCGACGCCGCCTACCGGCCGGTGCAGCAGCCGATCGAGGGCACCATGCTCACGGTCATCCGCGAGATGGCGGAGGCCGCCGAGCGGCTCGCCGGCGGCGAGCTCGACAAGGTCGTCGACGGCGTGCTCGCAGCGGGCGCGGAGAGCGTGGCCCGCACGCAGGGGATGCTGGACGTCCTGCGCGACGCCGGCGTGGTCGACGCGGGCGCCGCCGGGCTGGTGGAGTTCTGCCGGGGCGCGGTTGCGGGCGCGCGCGGCGAACAGATCCAGGCGCCGCTCGAGGCGCTCGAGCGCCCGCTCAGCTTCGAGGCCGTCCACCAGGAGGAGTCGGAGTTTCGGTACTGCACGTCGTTCCTGCTCGAGGGCGAGGAGATCGACCGCGACCGGCTGGAGGCCGAGCTGCTCGCGATGGGCGACTGCCTGCTCGTCGTCGGCGAGGCGCCGATGTGCCGCGTGCACCTGCACACCGACGATCCCGGCGCGGCCCTGTCCCGCGCCGTCGCCATGGGCAGCCTCGACCGCGTCGCGATCGCGAACATGCACGAGCAGACCCGCCGGCGCGAGGAACGCCTGAGCGCCGGGCCGACGCTCGTGGCGCTGCCCGGCGGGCGGGCGGACGGGGGCGGGCTCACCGCCGAGAACACGGCGATCGTGCTCGATTCGACTGCGGACGTCGCAAACCCCGAGCGCGAGCACGCCAATTGGCGCATGGTGCCGCTGACGGTGCGCTTCGGCGACGAGCAGTTCGAGGACTACCGCGAGATCGAGCCGGCCGAGTTCTACCGGCGGCTGCGAAACGGCGGCCCGCACCCCCAGACCGCGGCGCCGTCGCCCGGCGCCTACCTGCGCATGTTCGAGGAGCTCTCCGGCTACGCCCACGTCATCGTCCTGCCCGTCTCGTCGAAGGTGTCGGGGAGCGTGCAGGCGGCCCGGATCGCCGCCGAGGATCCGGCCGCGGGCGGCCGCGTCACGGTGCTCGACGGCCTCACGGTCAGCGTCGGCACCGCGATGCTCGCCGATGGGGTGCAGCGCCTGCTCGAGAACGGCACGACGCTCGCGGAGGTGACGGCGTGGGTCGAGTCGGCGCGTGAGCGGCTGCGGCTCGTCATCTACGTCGACACGCTCGAGTATCTGCGTCGCGGCGGCCGCATCAGCCGCACGGGCGAGTTGGCCGGAAACGCCATCGGCCTGCGGCCGCTCCTGACGCTCCGCGACGGCGAGCTCGCGCTCTATCGCCGCGTGGTGGGCGGCCGGCGGCGGGCGCTGCGCGAGTTCGATCGCTTCCTGTGCGACAACTCGGCGCCTGACGGCGAGGTGCGGGTCGCCCTCGCGCACGGCGCCGACCCGGAAGGGGCGGAGGGACTCGCTGCTGCTGTGCGCCGGCTGCGGCCGCAGGCCCGGATCGAGCGGGTGTCCGAGCTCGGTGCGGTCGTGGGGACGCACGGCGGCCCCGGCACGCTCGGCCTGCTGGTGCTGGCGGAGCGTTGAGCAGCCGGTTTGCGGGCGGGCCGGCGCCGGCCGACGGCTTCCCGGCCCCGCGCTCGGCGCCGGCCGTCTCGCACCTCGCCGCCCCCGCCACCGACCGGCGGGCGCTCGGCCAGGCGCTCGCGGCGCTGCGGCCGCGGCCGGTGGTGACGGTCGGCGATCTGCTGGAGCACACGCCCTTCCGGCACGAGGACTACCGCTCGGAGCGCACCCTGGCCGAGATGGCGCCGGGGGAGGAGGCGACGGTCGTCTGCACGGTCGAGCGGGTGCGGGTGCGGCCGACGCGGCGCCGCAACCTCGTGATCGTCGAGGCGGCCGTCCGCGACGAGTCCGGCCCGGGCGTCGTCATCTGGTTCAACCAGCGCTACCTGGCCAAGCAGCTCAAGCCCGGCATGCGGCTCTCGATCCGGGGCGAGCGGCGGCCGACGATCGACGCCGAGATCGTGGCCAAGTCGTACGAGCGGGCCGACGACGACTCCGGCGGCATCCACACCGCCGGGCTGGTGCCCGTCTACCCGGCGTCGGAGAAGGTCTCGAGCCGCCAGATCCGCGCCCTCGCCGACGAGGTGCTGCGCCACGCCGGCGACCAGGTCGACCCGCTGCCGGCCGCCACGAAGACGCGCCGGCGGCTGCCGCTGCGGCGCGACGCCCTGACCGCCGCCCACCGTCCGGACACGCAGGACGAGGCGGCGGCGGGAATGTCACGCCTGGCGTTCGACGAGCTCTACCTGCTCCAGCTGGGCATGCTCGAGCGCCGCGCCCGCTTCGCGGAGACCGCCCGCGCCCATCCGCTGCCGCCGCCGGGCGAGCTGGCCGCGCAGTACCGGGCCGCGCTCCCCTTCGCGCTCACGGGCGCCCAGGAGCGGGCCGTCGCCGCCATCGACGTCGACGTGACCCGCGAGGTGCCCATGCGCCGGCTCCTGCAGGGGGACGTCGGATCGGGCAAGACCGCGGTGGCCGCGCACGCGCTGGTGCGGGCGGTCGAGAGCGGCGGCCAGGGGGCGCTGATGGCGCCGACCGAGACCCTCGCCACCCAGCACCTGATCGGCCTCACCGACCTGCTCGTCCCGCTCGGCGTGCGCGTGGTCGCGCTCATGCAGGGCACGCCGGCCGCGGAGCGCCGGGCCGCGGTCGCCGAGGTCGGGGGCGGCGGGCCGCTGGTCGTCGTCGGCACCCACGCGCTGATCCAGGAGCAGGTCGAGTACGGGACGCTGCGGGTCGCCGTCGTCGACGAGCAGCACCGCTTCGGCGTCGAGCAGCGGCGGGCGCTCGAGGAGAAGTCGGCGGGCGAGATCTCGCCGCACGTCCTGCACATGACCGCGACGCCGATCCCGCGCACGCTGGCGCTGACGGTGTACGGCGACCTCGACGTCTCCGTCCTCGACGAGATGCCGCCCGGTCGCACGCCGGTCGTCACCCGCGTGCTGCCGCTGGCCCGCCGCGACCAGGTGTTCGCCCGCATGCGCCGGCTGCTCGACGAGGGCCGCCAGGCCTACGTGGTGTGCCCGCTCGTCTCCGAGAGCGAGACCGACCGCGAGGCGGCGGCGGCCGAGTCCGAGGCGGCCCGCCTGCGCGCCGGCGAGCTGCAGGGCCATGCGGTCGCCTACCTGCACGGGCAGATGCCGGTGCCCGAGCGGCGGGCGATCATGGACGCGTTCCGCCGCGGCGACACCCAGGTGCTGGTCGCGACGACCGTCATCGAGGTCGGCGTCGACGTCCCCAACGCGACGCTGATGGTGATCGAGGGTGCCGACCTCTTCGGCCTGGCCCAGCTGCACCAGCTGCGCGGCCGGGTGGGGAGGGGGTCGCACGAGAGCTTCTGCATCCTCCTCGCCGACCCGGCCACGGACGAGGCCCGTCGCCGGCTCGACGCGATGGCGAGCACGAGCGACGGCTTCGAGCTCGCCGAGGTCGACCTCGACCTGCGCGGGGAGGGCACCGTGCTGGCGGTCAAGCAGAGCGGGATCCCGGACCTGCGCCACGCCCGCCTCACCCGCCACCGGAAGCTGGCGGCGCAAGCCCGCGAGGAGGCGGCCGAGCAGCTCGCCGCCGACCCCGACCTCGAGACGGCGACGGGCTCGATCATCGCCGCCGCCACCCGCCGCACCTTCGGCGACGACGTGGACTGGCTGGTCCAGGCCTGACACGCACCAAACGGGGTCAGACCCCTTTTGGTGCGCGGCTGGCATACGGTGCGCCGATGCGGATCGTGGCCGGGGAGCGGAAGGGCGCGCGGCTCGCGGCCCCTCCCGGACGGGCCACGCGGCCGACGTCCGACCGGGTGCGCGAGTCGCTCTTCGCGATCCTGGCCGACGTCGAAGGCGCGCGCGTGCTCGACCCGTTCGCGGGCAGCGGGGCGCTCGGCTTCGAGGCGCTCTCGCGGGGCGCGGCGGACGTGGCCTTCTGCGAGCTCGACGGGGCGGCGCTCTCGGTGCTGCGGGAGAACGCGGCCCGGCTCCGGTACGCTGACCGTTGCACCATCCGCCGTCAGGACGGTCGCCGCCGGCTCGCGTCGGACTCGGCCGCCGGCCTGACATACGACCTGATACTCCTCGATCCGCCCTACCAGATGCTGCCGTCCCTGACCGACCGCCTCGCCGCCCAGCTGCCGGCGCTGCTCGCGCCCGGCGCCCGCGCCGTGCTCGAGTCCGACGCCTCCGGCGCCGCACTCGATCTGCCCCTGACGGTGCTGGCCGAGCGCACCTACGGCGGCACCCGCGTCACCGTCCTCGCCCATGCCTGAGGCGATCGCGGTCTGCCCGGGCACCTACGACCCGGTCACCACCGGCCACCTGGACGTGATCCGGCGGGCCTCCGGCCTGTTCGACCGCGTGATCGTGGCCGTCGTGCGCAATCCCCGGCACAAGCAGACGACGATGTTCACGCTGGAGGATCGGATCCGGTTCATCCAGGACTCGCTGGACTCCGCGTCGAACATCACCGTGGAAGGATTTACAACGCTCGTTGTGGATTTCGCCCGCTCCCGCGGCGCCCGTGCGATCGTGAAGGGGCTGCGGGCCGTCTCGGACTTCGAGTGGGAGTTCCAGATGAACAACCTGAACCGGGGCATGGCACCGGAGATCGAGACCATTTACCTGATGGCGTCGCCGGAGTACAGTTTCCTCTCTTCGCGAGGGGTGCGCGAGATCGCGTCGTTCGGCGGATCGGTGTCAGACTACGTACCCGAGCCGGTCGCGCGGCGGCTCAGCGAGATGCACGCCGCAGGCCAGATCTGAAGATGGGAGACTGAAGCGGTGGACGTCTTGGTGCTGATCGACAAGCTGGACGAGCTGGTGCAGAACGCAAAGGGCGTTCCGCTCTCGCAGGACCAGGTGCGGGTCGACCGCGAGGAGATCTGGGAGATCATCGACCAGATGCGCTCCACGATCCCGGAGGAGATCAAGCAGGCCCGCTGGATCGTGAAGGAGCGGCAGGAGATGCTCGCCGAGGCCAAGCGCGAGGCCGAGCGCCTGATCTCCGAGGCCCGCGAGCAGGCCGCCCGCGAGGCCTCGCAGGAAGAGGTCGTGAAGCTGGCCGAGCGTCAGGCCCAGGAGATCCTGGCCGAGGCCCGCCGGCACGAGCGCACGGTGCGGCTGGGCGCCGAGGACTACGCCGACAGCATCCTCGAGAACCTGCACACGAACCTCGGCAAGATCATGGTGGCGCTGGAGCGCGGCCGCGAGCAGCTCGCCGCGCGCTCGGACGAGCGCACCAGCCCGGCCACGGCCGAGCAGCAGGACAGCGGCGCACCGCTGTAGCCCCACGCGGGTCGGCGCGCTCGGTTTGCACCTCGTGCCCGGTCGTCAGCCGGTGACCTCGAACGGCGTCCAGGGGCCGGTGTTGCCGACGTGGTCTGCGTCCGCCTTCATCGAGAAGCGAATCCGCTGGCGATGGCCGATGACGGCCCTGGACGAGTAGTAGATGGTGAGACGCAGCTTCCCGTTCGACCCCGCCGCGTGCGACCCGGTGACGAGCGTTCGCCAGGAGCCGTTCACGATGCCCTGCACCGTGAAGGACAGCGTCTTGCCGGGATGCAGCGGCGACGCATACGCCAGGAACCGGGGGCAGCCTGTGTGGCTCGGGCCGGAGCAGCTCCCGGCGTAGTGATAGAGCCGAGAGCCGTTCCTGGTCTTGTACCCGCCCTGCGCAGGGCTGTGGATCTGGACGCGAACGTTCACGCGGGTGGATGTGGAGGTCGTCTGGGAATGGGTCGAGTCGCCGTCCCAGACCGCCCAGTACGTCATGTCGGCCTTCGGCTTGACCGTGACGCTGAAGTTCCCCGCCGGACCGACGCTGCCCGACGCGACCAGCACTGTCGAGCCGCCGCCGACGGGCTTCCGGTAGACCTTGACGACCCGGTTCGAGGTCGACGTGGGGAGGTGCGCGGTGATCGTCGCGGCCTTTCCGTAGAGCACCGTCGTCGTGCTCCGCGACACGCTGAGCGCGCCGAGGGGGAGCGCCGGAAGGACGCGGAGCACGGGGTGCGCACCGGGCTGCGTGATGACGAGCAGGCTGCGTTCGTCCGACGTGAAGGCCAGCCCGCCGGACAGGGTCGTATCGCCCGTCGCACCGAATTCCCAGTTCTTCGTGTACGTGCTGTTCCCGGTGTCGAACTCGTAGACGTCCGGCCAGTAGATGCCGTTCGCGCCGACCGCGATCTTCCCGCCGCTCGGGCTCACGGCGACGGCGCTTGCGTAGATCCCCATCGGATACGCCCCTGCCGCGGTGAGCCCGGGCAGGACGTACGCGTTCGCCCGGTCATACTGCGGGACGAAGAGCGTGGAGCCGTCCGGGGAGACGGCGAAGTCGGCCCCGCCGGCGTCGCTCTTCGAGCCGAGCACCGTCGGAGCGGTCGGGTCGGTGACGTCGAGGACGTCCACCGCGGCCGGGCTGAGCTGGTTGCTGACGACCAGCCAGTCCGGATGGGCAGGGGTGGTCGCAAACAGGGCCTGGTAGTAGCTCCGCCCGGTGTCGATCGCGGTGTGCGACGAGTCGAGCGAGACGGACCACAGGTCCCCCCACTGCTGGTCGGTCGAGTCGGAGTACCAGAGCCGGCCGCCGGCTTCGGCGAGGTTGCAGGCGCCGTCGACCGCGGCGGCGAACGAGCCGGTCTTCGTGAGGGTCGCCGTGTCGATCTCGTCGATGGTGTTCCAGCCGCACCGAGCGACGTACAGCGTCGAGCCGTCCAGCACCATCCCACCGGCGCCCGACTCGCCGCTGATCGAGCCGGCCGCGGTGCCGTCCTCGTTTCGGACGAGGATCGTCGAGTCGGCCGCCACTCCCGTGATGAACACGTGGTCGTGGACGGGGTCGACCAGCAGGTGGCTGAACCCGGAGAGTGGAAGGGTCGTGCCCGCGGGGATGGCGGACGCCGAGGCGGCCCCGCCCAGTCCCATCATGGCGACGGCGAAGAACGTGGACAGCATGAAGAAACGGCGGTGCAGCATGGTGCGACTCCTGCGGGGGGACGCTCCCAGTGTGGATGCGAGGCGTTCGGCGCGCGAGTCCCCTATCGGGGGGAAGCGTGCCTCTTGCCATACCCGCGGCGCGCGTCGCCGGTCCGCCGGCCCCCGACGCCGCGTCGCCCTAAGATGAGTGGTCGGGAAGTCCCGTGAATTCCGGGGCGGCGGGGAGCCGTCCCAGGTTCACGAGCGCGTGGCGTGCGCCGGCGCGCAAGCGGCTTGCCGGCGACTCATGTGAATTGTTGCAAGGAGGTGGCCATGCTTGATGTGGCAGCCCTGGGACTTGCGCCCGGCGACGTCCGCCGGGTCGACGTCCCAATCGAGATGGACCCGCTCCGCTTCGGCGGCGAGACGTACGACGTGGACGTCCCCGAAACCGGCAGAGTCGAGCTACAGGCCACGTCAGGCGGCCTGTACTTGAAGCTGCGCTTCGCCGCGACGGTGACCGGGCCGTGTTACCGCTGTCTCGAGGACGCCCGCGCCGACGTCACCGTCGACGCGACCGAGTACCAGGAGCGGGGGGCCGACCCCGACGACGAGGAGCTTGCGACCGAATATCTCGCCGACGACGAGCTCGACGTCGACCGCTGGGCGCGCGACGCCCTCGTCCTGGCGCTGCCGGGCAAGATCCTGTGCCGGCCCGATTGCGCGGGCATGTGCCCCCGTTGCGGCGCCCGGCTGGAGCCCGGCGTCGCCCACGACTGCGCCCCGGCCGAGACCGACCCGCGCTGGGAATCCCTCCGCCAACTGCTGGAATAGGGAACGCTCGCTATACTCCGCCGCCGTGGCCGTCCCCAAGCGAAAGACGTCGAAGTCCCGCCGCGACCGCCGGCGCGCCAACCATGGCATCTCGGCGCCGTCGCTGAGCGTGTGCCCGCAGTGCCACGAGCCGGTGCGGCCGCACCACGTGTGCCGCAACTGCGGCCACTACCGCGGCCGCGAGGTCGAGCCGCTCACGCAAGAAGCCCCCTGAAAGATGGGTGACCCCACCTCGCCGCGCGCCTGGACGCCAGGCCGTAGCGGGAGTTCGTGGAGTGGCGGGGCTGCGGCCGCGAACCGTCGCATCGCTGCGTCCTCGGTGGCGCCCATACTTCACCCAGCATGAACGCTCCCTGCGTCCTTGCGCTGCCCGGTTTGCGCCCGCCCAGAACGTCACGGCGAGGTGAAGTCAACCATCCAGGACCACCCCGATGGCCGTGACGGTCGCACTGGACGGCATGGGCGGCGATGACGCTCCTGCCGAGATGGTGGCCGGCGCCACAGCTGCCGCGGCCGACGGCGTGCGCGTCCTCATCACGGGCGTCCGCGAGCAGCTCGAGGCGGAGCTGGCCGGGGCGGAGGGGGTCGAGATCGTCGACGCTCCGGACGTGATCGGGTCGAGCGAGGAGCCGGCCGCTGCGGTGCGCGGCAAGCCGGACTCGTCGATGGTCACTGCCTGCCGGCTCGTCCGCGACGGCTCCGCCGAGGCGGCCGTCTCCGCCGGCCCGACCGGCGCGATGCTGGCCGCCTCGCTGGTCCACATCGGCCGCATCCGCGGCATCTCCCGGCCCGGGATCGCCGCTCCGCTCCCTGCGAGCGGGCAGCCGTGCGTCCTGATCGACGCGGGAGCGACCGTCGACGCCCGCGCCGAGCACCTCCTCCATTGGGGCCTCATGGGCTCGGTGTTCATGCGCGATGTGATGGAGGTCGAAACGCCCAGCGTCGGCCTGCTCTCGGTCGGCGAGGAACCGACCAAGGGAAACGCGCTCACGCTCGAGGCGCACCAGCTGCTGGCCGCCGCCGACCTGCACTTCACCGGCAACTGCGAGGGCCGCGACGCCCTCTCCGGCCGCTTCAACGTCATCGTGACCGACGGCTTCGCCGGAAACGTCCTGCTGAAGGGCCTCGAGGGCGCCGGCGCGACCCTGTTCGCCGAGATGCGCCGGGCCGCCATGTCGAGCACGCGCGCCAAGCTCGGGGGGATGCTCCTGCGCCCGGCCCTGCGCGGCGTGCGTGACAGCGCCGACCCCGAGACGTACGGCGGTGCCTACCTGCTCGGCTTGCGCGGGCTGGCGGTCATCGCCCACGGCAACGCCACGCGCAAGGGCATCGCGAATGCGATCAGGATCGCCGCCCGGGGAGCCGAGGTGGGCGTCGTCGCCCGGATGGCCGAGCGGCTCGCCGCGGATCCTCCAAGTTCTGACTTGCAGGCACCTGCGGGGATCAATACAGTCCCCCCGGTTACGGCCCCGGAGATTGGAGACCAGTGACGATCAACCGTGAGGAGGCGCTCGAGCGCGTCCGCAGCATTCTCGTCGAGCAGCTCGGCGTGGACGAGGAGCAGGTCACCGAGGACGCGTCGTTCCAGGGTGATCTGGACGCCGACTCCCTCGACCTGGTCGAGCTGATCATGGAGCTCGAGGACCAGTTCGGCCTCAAGATCTCCGACGAGGATGCCCAGAAGATCGCGACCGTCGGTGAGGCGGTCGACTACGTCACCACCCACAGCTGACCGTCCCGACGCTCCGGGGCCGCTCAGAGCGCTGATCGACGGGCTACCGGAGGAGCTCCGGCTCCTCGCATTCACCCACACGTCGTGGGTGGCCCGTCGCGAGGCGTCCTACGAGCGGCTCGAGTTCCTGGGCGACAGCGTGCTCGGGCTCGTGATCGCCCACCATCTGTACGAGCGTTTCCCGGAGAGCCCTGAGGGCGACCTGGCCAAGGTGCGCGCGCACGTCGTCTCCCGCGACAGCTGCGCCGCCGTCGCCGTAGATCTCGGCCTCGACGACGACATCCGCATCCGCGGCGCCCAGCTGGGCGCGGCCCAGGTCGAGATCGACGGCCTGTCGCGCTCGCCCGGCGTGCTCGCGGCCGTGACCGAGGCCGTGGTCGGCGCCGCGTATATCGACGGCGGCGTCGAGGGGGTCGCCGAGCCGGTCGTGGACGTCTTCTCGAGCCGGATCGAGTACGCCCTGGCGGAGCACGTCGATGCGAAGACGGTGCTCCAGGAGGAGCTTGCACGTCGGGGAGCCTCGGTAACGTACGCCGTAGCCGATGTGTCCGGTCCACCGCACCAGCGCTGGTTCACATCCCTGGCTCTGGTCGAAGGCCGTGAGCTCGGGCGTGGCTCCGCGCGCAGCAAGAAGGGCAGCGAGCAGCTGGCCGCGCGCCAGGCGCTCGCGAACCTCGATCCGCCAGTCGCCGCCGGCTGACGGCCCGCGGAGGCGCGCGTGTACCTGAAGGCGCTTCGGATGCGCGGGTTCAAGTCGTTCCCGGGCAGCGTCGAGCTCAAGTTCGAGCATGGGATCGCGGTGGTTGTCGGGCCGAACGGCTCCGGCAAGTCGAACATCGCCGACGCGCTCCAGTGGGCGATGGCGGTGCAGTCGCCGGCCCAGCTGCGCGCGCCGACCGGCCTCGACGTCCTGTTCGGCGGGTCGGACAGCCGCCCGCCCGCCGGCGTCTGCGAGGTCGAGCTCGTCCTGGACAACGAGTGCGGCACGCTGCCGCTCGAGTTCGGCGAGGTGTCGGTGATGCGCCGGCTCGACCGCGGCGGCGAGAGCGAGTACCTGGTGAACCGGGCCCGGGTGCGCCGCCTCGACGTGCTCGAGCTCCTGGCCGACACCGGCCTCGGCCGCGAGATGCACTCCGTCATCGGCCAGGGCCGGGTCGACGAGATCCTCACGTCCAAGCCTCACGAGCGGCGTCGCTTCGTCGAGGAGGCGGCCGGCCTGGGCAAGTACCAGCGCCGGCGCCTGCGGGCGGAGTCGAAGCTGGCCCGGGTGAGCTCCGAGCTCGAGCGCGCCCGCGACCTCGAGCGCGAGGTGCGCGCCCGGCTGCGCCCCCTGCAGATGCAGGCTACGGCCGCCGAGCGGGCGGCCAAGCTGGGCGGCGAGATCGCCGCCGGCCGGCTGCGGCTGATCGCCTCGGACACGATCTCCGAGCAGCGCCGGGCCGACGCCGCCCGCGCCCGCCTCTCCGATGCGCACGCCGCCCAGGCCGACGTCGACGCGAAGCTCAAGGTGATCGGCGAGCGGCGGGCCAAAGCCGAGGCCGAGCTGACCGGCCTCGCCGCCGAGCAGGAGCGGGCCACCCGGGCCTACTACGACTTCGAGACGGCCCGCGAGCGGCTGGGCGACGGCTCCCGCCGGCTGGAGGCCGCCGCGGCGTCGCTGGGCCGCGCCCACGCCCGCCGGACCGGCCTGGCGGGGCGGCTGGCGGCGGATGCCGAGCGCTTCCTGGCCGAGGCGGCCGAGGCGTCGGAGCAGGCCGAGGCGGGCGCTGCCGAGGCCGACCGGCTGGCTGCCTCCGACGGCGGCGAGCTGCGCGAGGCGGCAGCGGCGGCCGAGACGGCGCTCACGGCGTCGCTGGACGCCCGGCGCGCGCTGGCGGAGGCGCAGGGCCACGCCGGCACGGCCCGCCTCGAGGCCGACCGCAGCGCCGCCCGCGCCGGCGAGCTCGAGGCCCGCGTCGAGGCGCTCGCAGCGGCCGCGGCCGAGGCTCAGACCGGGCTGGCATCCGGCGCGGAGACGGCCGGCGGTCTGGAGGAGTCCGCGAAGGCCCTCGAGGCGGAGCTCGAGGCGGCCACGGCTGCGGCCGGCGCATCGCGGACCGAGGCCGAGCAGAAGGCGACCGCGGCCCGGGCGGCGGCGGCAGCCGCCGACGAGCTCGGCCACCGCGGCCAGCTGATGAACGCCCGCCTCGACGCGCTGCGACAGGCGCTCGACCGGGGCGAGGGGCTGACGCCCGCAGTGCGCGCGCTCAAGGAGGCGGGGGCGACGCTGGTGGTCGCGGGAGTCCAGGCGCAGCCGGGGTTCGAGCGGGCGGTCGCCGCCGGGCTCGGCTGGCGCGCGGGCGCCGTGGTGGCCGAGCGGCTGAGCGACGCCCTCTCGGTGCTCGCCGAGGCGGGCGGCGAGGTGGCCGTCGTGCTCGCCGACACGCGCCCGCCGGCCGCGTCGCTTCCGCCCGCGCCGGGCGCCCGTCCGCTGATCGAGGTGGTGACGGTGCGCGATCCGGTCGCCGGCCGCCTGCTCGAGGGCGTTTGGCTGGTCGACGACCTGGCACAGGTCGACCACGGCGTCGCCGTGACCAAGACGGGAGAGGGGATCGACGCCGACCGCGGCGAGCTGTGGCGCACCGGCGATGCCGGCGAGGCCGCCTGGCTGGCCGCGCGGGCCGAGCGCGAGCGGCTCGAGACGGAGGCTGAGGGGCTCGCCGCCGAGCATGCCGCGGCGGTCACGGCAGCCGAGGGGGCCGCGGCCGACGCGGCCAGGGCGGAACAGGCCGACTCCGAAACCCAGGCCGCCCTCGCCGCGGTGCGGGCGCGCGAGGCGAGCGCGTCGGAGGCCGCCCGGACGGCCGCCGCCAGGCGCGACCTGCTCGCCGACGAGCTGACCCGGTCGGAGAGCGCCCGCGAGGCCGCGGAGAAGGATCTCGGCTCCGAGTCGGAGCGGCGTGTCCAGCTGGCCCGGGAGGCCGACCGGCTCGAGGCCGCGGCCGCCGAGCGGGGCGAGGCCGCCCAGGCAGCAGACCACCGCCACGCCGCCCTCGAGCTGCGCCGCCGCGAGCTGGCCGATGCCGCCGCCCGAGTCGCCGCCCAGGAGGCCGGTCTGCGCGAGCGGGCCGAGCGGTTCCGGCGCGACGCGACCCGGCTGCAGTCTTCCGCCGAGCGGGCCAAGGCGTCCGCGAAGTCGTCAGGACGGACGGGCGCCGAAGCGCGAGCGCTCGAGGAGCGGGGGCGCGAGATCGGCCGTACCCTGGCGCGGCTGACCGCGGCGGCCGAGCTCCTGCGGGGGCCTGCCCGTGCCGGCGTCGCTGTGATCGAGCGCCGCTCGGGCGAGCTGGCCGCCGAGCTCCAGGCCTGCGCCCACGACGAGGCCGGCGTGCAGACGACCGCCCGCTCGGTGGCCGCGACGGCGACCGAGATCGAGGTCGAGCTCACCCGCAGCACCGATCGCATCGCCGAGCTCGGCCGTCGCGGCCAGGAGATCTCCGCCGACGTCTCCGAGGAGCCGGAGCCGCTGGACGAGCCGCTGCCGCCCGAGGAGCGCGAGTCGGTGGCCGCCCGCATGGAGCGGCTGGAGCGCCGCCGCGAGAGCCTCGGCGCCGTCAACCCGCTGGCGGCGGAGGAGTACGAGACCGAGAAGCGCCGCACCGGTGAGCTGACCGAGCAGTGCGCCGACCTCGAGAAGTCGCTGCGCGAGCTGCGCGGGCTGATCCGCGACCTGACGCAGACCATCGACCGCCGCTTCGCCGAGACGTTCGCGCAGGTCGCGCGCAACTTCACCGAGGTCATCCGCACCCTGTTCCCGGGCGGCTCTGGCCGGCTGCGACTGACCGACGACGTCGTCTCGGCGGCGCCGGCTGCGCCGGAGGGCGAGGTCGAGGCGGCGGAGGGCGAGGAGGAGCTGCGGCGCCCGGACGAGCCGGGCATCGAGCTCGAGGTGAAGCCCGCCGGCAAGCGCATCGAGGCGCTCTCGCTGCTCTCCGGCGGCGAGAAGGCGCTGACGGCGATCGCCTTCCTGTTCTCGCTGCTGCTGACGAAGCCGTCGCCCTTCTACGTGCTCGACGAGGTGGAGGCCGCCCTCGACGACGCGAACATCGAGCGCTTCCTCGACCTGCTGCGCGCCTACCAGGAGCGGGCCCAGTTCATCGTCATCACCCACCAGCGGCGCACGATGGAGGTCGCCGACCTGCTCTACGGGGTGACGATGGCCGCCGACGGCGAGTCGAAGGTGCTCTCGCGCCGGGTGACCGCCGACATCGACCTACGCCCGGCGGGCTGAGGCCGGCGTCAGTCGGCTTGCTGAGACGGCGGCGGACCGACGCGGAACCAGATGGTCACCTCGCCGGGAGGCCCGTCGAGCTTGTGAAGGCGAATGCGCCACACCCCGGCGGGCATCGGGCACCACTCCTCGCCGACCGTGCACGTGACTCGCGCCGCGCGGGCATGGCACGAGCTCGATGGCCCCACCCGGGATGTGGCGATCATCAGCGGCGCCGTCAGTGGGGGCAGCTGGGATGTCCCCCTGATGCGGGTGCCCAGTGGCGCCCGGATGCGGTAGAGCAGGATCACGCCCTGTGGCTCATGCATCCCGAAGGTCCTCGACTGGCGACCCGCGTCGAAATGGATCGTCGCGGAACGCCCAGACCTGACGGTCGTCGGCGGCGCGTGCCGGATCGGACTCCTGGCCGGCGAGCGCGTGACCTGGTGATGCGTCGACGACGCGGACCCACACGCGCCCGTTATCGCCAGGACGATGACCGGCGTCGCCACTCGCCGGATGGTGGATCCCGCTAGGCCGATGCGTCGCATCACCCGTTCTACGTGTGACCCCGCGATCCGCGTCCTTGCGTCCGACCAACCGGCGGCGTCACAACTCTGCAACGAAACTGCAACAGCCGCCGTTCGGGGTCAGACCCCGGTTGCGTCGCGCTGCATCAGGCGCTCGTGGTGGCGGAAGCCGAAGCGCTCGTAGAGCGTCGCCGCGTCTCGGGTATGCAGCACCCAGGCGCGGTCGGCGTACGGCCCGTTCTCGACGATCTCGCGGACGAGCTCGACGCCGAGGCCGGAGCCGCGGTGCTCCTCGAGCACGTACACGTCGGCCAGATAGACGAAGTGGGCCGGGTCGCAGTCGACCGCCCGCGCGAACCCGATCTGCGCGCCCTCGTGGTAGAGCCCGACGACGTAGCTCTCGTCGATCAGGTGATCCTGGCGCTCGCGGGTGCGGCCGAGCGCCCAGTAGGACGTCGTCAGGTAGGCGTGGACCGCCTCGCGATCGATGCGGTGCGGGTCGGCGGAGAGCTCGTAGCCGTTCCCGAGATCGCGCGTCACGCGTCCTTGAGCCACGCCCACAGGTCGTCGGGGATGTCGACCGTGCCGCGCGCGAGCGCGTCGTCGAGCGCATGCGAGCTGCGGTCGCCGGGGAGGCGGCGGCCCTCGGCGATCCGGCGCAGCCATGCGACCGGGTCGGACTGGGGCGGCGCGATCAGGGCGACGGCCGCGTAGCCGTCGGTACCGGCCAGCGCGCCGCAGAAGAGCTCGACCACGGTGGCGAGCGCGAAGCCCTTGTAGGCCTGGTCGGCGCCGAATGGCACGATCCCGGCGAGGTCGGCGATCACCTGGCCCGGGTCGGCCTCGGCCGAGCCGTCGGGGCGGCGGGCCGCGCCCTGCGGCAGCTGCCCGCCGCGGGCGGCGGCGTGGAGCACCGTGCCGTACGTCACCCGCCCCATCGACACGTCGACCACGGTGGGATGGTTGCGACCGGGCAGGGCAATGCAGAACGGGTTCGTCCCCAGCAGCGGCGGGCCGCCGTCGGGATGCACGATCCGCGGGGTCGACGTGGAGACGAGCAGGCACATGAGCCCACGCCGCGCGACCCGCTCGGCGAACCAGCCCAGCCGCCCGGTCGGGAAGCAGTGGCCGACGACCACCAGGCGGGCGCCGGCCGGCGGATCGTCGACCTCCCGGTCGAGCGCCTCTGCCAGGGCGACGTAGCCGACGGCGCCGGCGCCGTCCCAGCGGGAGAGCCCGTCGGCGCGGGAGACGAGCTCGGGCCGGGCCGTGGGCTGGAGATCCGAGAAGGTCGAGAGCCAGCGCATCCGCTCGGCGCCGTGGGTCGGCGCGCCCCGCAGCTCGGCGTCGAGGAAGTGGTCGGTGACGATCTCCGCGGCGCCCTCGTCGAAGCCGAGCGCAGCCGCCCGCGCGCGCAGCGCATCCCGCAGGCCGTCGACTGACACCTCCGTCACGCGCACGACGCTACTACGATCCGGCCCCGTGGCGCGCACATGGCAGTCGATGTTCCGCACCGGCGACGGCGACGACGTCCCCGAACCGGAGCCGGAGGAAGCGGGCCGCGGCCTCTTCTCGCGCCTCCGCGAGAACCTCTCCCGCAGCCGCAAGGCGATGGCCCAGCAGCTCGCCGGGGTCATGTTCGACCCCGCCGACTCCGAGGTGTGGGAGCGGCTCGAGGAGGCGCTGCTCCTGTCCGACTGCGGCGTGCCCGCCACCGTCACCGTCATCGAGCGGCTCGAGGCGGAGGCCGACGCCGGCCGGCTGACGACGGCCGAGGAGCTCTCCCGCCGGCTCCAGGAGATCATCGCCGAGCTGATGACGCCGGCGAGCGATCCGCGCATCGACATCACCGCCCACCCGGCCGTCCTGCTCGTGAGCGGCGTGAACGGCACCGGCAAGACGACGTCGATCGGCAAGATCGCCTGGCACCTGCGCGAGGCCGGCCGCACGTGCGTGATCGGCGCCGCCGACACGTTCCGGGCCGCCGCCGGCGAGCAGCTCGAGACGTGGGCGCAGCGGGCCGAGGCCGACTTCGTCTCGTCCCAGTCCGGCGGCGATCCGGCCGCGGTCGCCTTCGATGCGGTCGCCGCCGCCGAGTACCGCGGCCGCGATGTCGTCATCGTCGACACGGCCGGGCGCCTGCACACTCAAGGCCACCTGATGGACGAGCTGCGCAAGATCGACCGTGTCATCGCCGGCCGCATCCCGGGCGCGCCGCACGAGGTGCTCCTGACGATCGACGCGACGACCGGCCAGAACGGCCTCCAGCAGGCGCGCCTGTTCGCGGAGGCCGTCGACGTGACCGGGATCGTCCTCACGAAGCTCGACGGCACCGCCAAGGGCGGGATCGCGCTCGCGATCGCGCACGAGCTAGGGATCCCGGTGAAGCTGATCGGGATCGGGGAGGGGATCGAGGACCTGCGCCCGTTCGATCCCGCCGACTTCGCCCGGGCGCTCTTCGCCGGAGGTGACTGAGATGCCCACCGCCGTCGTGACCGAGAACGTGGACGTGACCACGCGCGACGGGACGGCCGACGCCTTCTTCTGCCATCCGGACGGTGGCGGGCCGTATCCCGGCGTGCTCCTCTACATGGACGCCTACGGGCTGCGGCCGGCCGTCGAGGCGCACGCGCGCCGCCTGGCCGGCCACGGCTACAGCGTCTTCGTCCCGAACGTCTTCTACCGCAGCGGCCGCTCGCCGGTGCTCGAGAACATCGAGGAGCGGATCACGTCGCCCGACCGCTCCGCCCTCTTCGCCGAGCTCAAGCCGAAGATCGCACTGGTCACGCCCGAGGCGGCGATCGCCGACGGGCAGGCGTGGCTCGAATTCCTGCGCGGCCGCCCGGAGGTGCGCGAGGCGCCCATCGGCGCCGTGGGCTACTGCATGGGCGGCCGGCTGGCGCTGCGCCTGGCGGGCGAGTTCGCGGACGCCGTCTCGGCCGCGGCCAGCTTTCACGGCGGCGGACTTGCCACCGGCGAGGATTCGAGCCCGCACCTGGCGGCCGTGCGCGCCGCCGGCGAGCTCTACATCGGCCATGCCGACAACGATGGGTCGATGCCCCCGGAGCAGATGGCGCGGCTCACCGAGGTCCTGGCCGAGGCCCACGTCCGCCACACGGCCGAGCTCTACCCCGGCGCCGCCCACGGCTGGACGCAGACCGACACGCCGGCCTACGACGAGGAGGCCAGCGAGCGGCACTGGATGCGCCTGCTCGAGCTGTTCGGCCGCGTGCTGCAGCCGGGCGCCGTCTAGGCTTCGGCGATGTTTGAGTCACTCTCGGATCGCCTCGGCGCCACCCTCGACGGCCTGCGCAGCCAGGGCCGCCTGAGCGAGGAGGACATCCAGAAGGCAATGCGCGAGATCCGGCTCGCGCTGCTCGAGGCCGACGTCAACTTCGGCGTGGTCCGCGACTTCGTCGCCAAGGTGCGCGAGCGGGCGATGGGGGCCGAGGTGATGGAGAGCCTCACGCCCGGCCAGCAGGTCGTGAAGATCGTCCACGAGGAGCTGACCGAGCTGATGGGCACCGCCGGCTCGGGGCTCTCGTTCGCGAACCGGCCGCCGACCGTGATCCTGATGGCCGGCCTCCAGGGCGCCGGCAAGACGACGATGTGCGGCAAGCTCGCCCGCCTCCTGGCGAAGCAGAAGCGCTCGCCCGCCATGGTCGCCTGCGACCTGCAGCGGCCGGCCGCGGTGCAGCAGCTGCAGACGCTCGGCAAGTCGCTCCAGGTACCCGTCTACGAGCGCGGCACCGACGCCGACCCAGTCGAGGTCGCGACCTGGGGCGTCGAGCAGGCCCGTGCGCAGGGCCGCGACGTCGTCATCATCGACACCGCCGGCCGCCTGCACATCGACGAGGAGCTGATGGACCAGCTCGTCCGGGTGAAGGCGGCGACGAAGCCGCACAACGTCCTGCTCGTGCTCGACTCGATGACCGGCCAGGACGCCGTGAACGTCGCCCAGGCCTTCTCCGAGGCGGTCGACTACGACGGCGTCATCCTGACGAAGCTCGACGGCGATGCCCGCGGCGGCGCCGCGCTGGCCGTGCGCGCCGTCACCGGCAAGCCGATCAAGTACGTCTCGGTCGGCGAGAAGCTCGACCAGCTCGAGCCGTTCCACCCCGACCGGCTCGCCTCGCGGATCCTGGGGATGGGCGACGTCATGTCGCTGATCGAGCGTGCCCAGGAGCAGATCTCCGAGAACGAGGCCCGCGAGATGGAGGCGAAGCTGCGGAAGTCCGAGTTCACGCTCGAGGACTTCCTCGGCCAGCTCCGCCAGGTGCGCAAGATGACTGCCGGCCAGGGGATGGCGGGCCTCCTGGGAATGCTCCCGGGCGTCGGCCGCCAGGTCAAGAACCTGAAGGTGGACGAGCGCCAGATCGACCGGGTCGAGGCGATCATCCTCTCGATGACCCCGGCGGAGCGGCGCAACCCGCGGTCGATCGACGGCAGCCGCCGCCGCCGCATCGCGGCCGGCAGCGGCACGAACGTCCAGCAGGTGAACCAGCTGCTGGGCCAGTTCAAGCAGATGCAGCGCATGATGAAGCAGGTGGGGAAGGGCAAGATGCCGCAGTTCCCCGGCCTGATGCGGCGGTGATCCGCCGCCGCCTCCGGCGGCCCTGCACGACCCCCTCCGGGTCCCGTACCCTTACGCGGTGAGGCCAGGCCGGGATCCCCTTGCGAACCCGCAGCCTCTGATCCGCAGCGTCTACGCGTTCGTCGCCTACCGGATCGGCGCCGGACACGATGCGGAGGACGTTACGGGCGAGGTGTTCGAGCGCGCGCTCCGGTACCGGCGCGGATACGACCCCGCGAAGGGCGCGCCGCTGGCGTGGCTCGTCGGGATCGCCCGCCGCGTCCTCGCCGACCGCGCGGTGTCGGGCGCGGAGACCGTCGCCGAGGTGCCCGAGACTCCGGCACCGGGCGAGCTCGAGCGCGACGCCGTCGAGCGGCTGACGCTGGCCGCCGCGCTCG
The DNA here is from genome assembly GCA_036273515.1 of Gaiellales bacterium. GTDB lineage: Bacteria > Actinomycetota > Thermoleophilia > Gaiellales > JAICJC01 > JAICJC01. The sequence goes on along the minus strand of DASUHM010000009.1, from coordinate 53,399 downwards.
GCCGGCTGTCCGACCGCGACCGCGAGCTGCTCGCCATGCGCTACGGCGCCGACATGAAGGCTGCCGAGATCGCCCAGGTGCTCGAGTCGACGACGAACGCGGTCGAGGTGGCGGTGCACCGCGCGCTGCAGCGGCTGCGGACGATCATGGAGAAGGAGGTCAGCGCTGCTTAGCGACCTGACCGCATCCGGCGCGCTCGTCCAGCTGCGGCGGCCGGCGCTCGCCCGGATCGCGCCGGGCCTCCTGGCGGCGGCCGTGCTGACCCCGCTGGCTGCCGGGAACGGCGGCTACTTCCCGCCGGCATGGGGGTGGAGCGCGGCGGCGCTCCTGTGGGGGGCGGCGATCGCCGTGCTGGCGCGCGACGAGATGGAGGTGACGGCGGCCGAGGCCGCGTCCGTCGGCGCGTTCGGCCTCCTGATCGTCTGGATGCTCGTCTCCGCGGCCTGGTCGGGCGACACGACGTCGGCCGTGCTCGAGGCCGAGCGGACGCTGGTCTACGTGTCCGGCCTGCTCGCGCTCTTGCTTGTCTCTCGCCGGGGTGAGGCGATCGGAAGCCTGCTGGCCGGGGCGGTCGTGGCCGTGACCGCCACGTGCGCGTACGGCCTCGTCGGCCGGCTCTTCCCGAGCGTGCATGCCGTCGGCGGCATCGCCGACACGGGCCGGCTGGCGGAGCCGGTGGGCTACTGGAACGGCCTCGGCATCCTGGCGGCGATGGGGGCGATCGTCGCACTCGGCCTGGCCGCCCACGCCCGCGGGGCCGCAGGCCGGATCGCCGCGGCCGGCGCCCTGCCCGTCGTGACGGTCGCGCTCTACTTCACCTTCAGCCGCGGCGCCTGGATCGCGTTCGGCTTCGGCGTCGCCTGTGCGATCGCCGTCGACCGGCGGCGCTGGTTCCTGCTCCTGACCGCCCTCGCCGAGGCGCCGTGGATCGCGATCGGCGTCGCGGTGGCGGCGACGTCGCCCGCGCTCACCCACGCGGCATCGGCTGTCGGCCCGGCCGCCTCGGAGGGGCACGGGCTGGCGCTCGTCCTGCTCGGCTGCACGGTCGCCGCCGGCGCGACCGCCGGGCTGCTCCGGCTCCTCGAGCGGCGCTTCGAGCCCTCGCGGGCCGTGACCCGGATCGGCCACCGGGCGACGCTCGCCGCGGCGGTAATCCTCGTCCTGGTCGCGCTGGCGCGGTTCGGCTCGCCGGTCACGATCGCGGGCGATCTGTACGACCGCTTCAACGCCCCGCCGCCGGGCGGGTTCAACGGCACGGCCGGCCACGTCGGCCGAAACCTCAACCTGCGCCTGTTCAGCCTGTCCGGGAACGCCCGCGCGGGCCTGTGGCGGATCGCCTGGGACGACGTCCGCGCGCACCCGCTGCTCGGCTCGGGCGCGGGCACGTACGAGCGCTACTACCTCCAGCACCGCGACACCGGGCTCAAGGTGAAGAACGCGCACAACCTCTACCTGGAGACGCTGGCCGACCTCGGGCCGGCCGGGCTCATCCTGCTCGTCGCCGGCCTCGCCGCCCCGCTGGTCGCCGGCCTGCGGGCGCGGCGGGAACCGCTCGTCCCGGTTGCGCTGGGCGGGTTCGCCGCCTACCTCCTGCACGCCGGCGCCGACTGGGACTGGCAGATGACGGCGATCACGCTGACCGCGCTCACCTGCGCCGCCGGCCTGCTGACGAGCACGCCGCGGGGGCGCTGGCGGATCTCGATCACGGCCCGGCCCGTCCGCGGGGGCGCGCTCGCGGCCGTCGCTCTCCTCGCGGTTGTCGCGCTGGTCGGCCTGCGCGGCAACGTGGAGGCCGCCGGCAGCCAGCGGGAGGCCTCCACGCATCGCTGGGCGGCCGCCGAGGCCGACGCCCGCACCGCGGTCGCCTGGGCGCCCTGGTCGGCGGACGCCCGGATCGCGCTCGGCCTCGCCCTGCGCGGCGAGGGCCGCGAGGCTGCCGCGCATGCCGCCTTCACGGCCGCCGTCGCGCGCGACTCGTCGAGCTGGCAGGCCTGGCTCGACCTGGCCCGGACGAGCTCCGGCCGCGAGCGCGCGCACGCCATTGCCATGGCCCGTCATCTCAACCCCCGTGAGCCCCAGGTGCTCGCCTTCCGATGAGGTGTAAGGAAATCACCTCCCCGCCGGTACCAGTGAGTACGACAGCGCATGTCGGAGATGCGGAGGAGGCATCTGGGTGAGGAACCCGAGGCGGGACAGTGGGCTAGGCGATCTGGAGCGGGCGCTCAGGGATGAGCGTCCCGCCCTGGATCGCGGCGTCGAACGGGAGATCCTGGCCCGTATCAAGGCGCATCCCGCCCGGGGCGTCGGTCTTCGTGTGGTTCTGGCCGGGGTGGTGACGGCGGCAGTGTTCGGCGCGATCGCCGCGTTCGGCGGCGCGGGCTATGCCACGAACGCGGTGAAGCACTCCGTCGGCGTCACGGCCGGGAACAAGGGCTGGAACTACACGCCGTCGTACGACCAGTACGGTCAGAAGGTCCACACGGGCAGCGGGGGCAAGACGGGAGGCGAGGGCCGGCACGGGCACTCGCCGAACGGCGATGCCGTGGGTGTCTTCGGCTTCGGCTACGGGCTGTTCGGAATCGGGGGGTTCCGCTGGTAGCCGGGCCTGCGAGGCCATCCGGGTGATGCTTGGCGGCCGCCTCCCGGGCGGCCGTCGCGCATCCTCGGGGGCTGCGCTCGCTACACTCCGCTCGTTCCGCACCAGACACGTCCGACGGAAGGGCTATTCGTGGCAGTGAAGATCCGCCTCGCGCGGCATGGGTCCAACAAGAATCCGATCTACCGGGTCGTGGTCGCCGACTCGCGCGTGCCCCGTGACGGCCGCACGCTCGAGGAGATCGGCCGCTACAACCCGCAGATGGAGCCGTCGCTGGTCGAGATCGACGCCGATCGCGCCCGGGAGTGGATCGCCCGCGGAGCCCAACCGACCGAGACGGTGCGCAAGCTGCTCCGAATTGCGGGAGTCTAGGAACCGCGAAAGCGTGGAAGAGCTCCTCGCGTACCTGGCCCGCCAGCTCGTCGACAACCCCGACGAGGTGCGCGTCGAGCGGCACGAGGGGCAGTCGGGGGAGCTCGTGCTCGAGCTGCACGTCGCCGCCGACGACATCGGCAAGGTGATCGGCAAGCAGGGCCGCATCGCCCGTGCGCTTCGCACCGTCGTCAAGGCGTCGGCCGTACAGAGCGGACGGCGCGTGCATGTCGAAGTCGCCGGCTGACAGGCCCTGGCGCCCGCCCACGATCGTCGTCGGCCGGGTCGGACGGGCCCACGGGCTGGACGGCGCGGTGCACCTCGACGGCCACGGCGGCGCGGTGCCACTGCGCGCCGGGCAGGAGGTCACCCTCGGAGGGACGCCGGCGGTCATCGTTGAGCGCCGCGGCACCGACCAGCGCCCGATCCTGCGGTTCGACTGCGCCTCCGACCGTGACGCCGCCGAGGGCCTGCGCGGCCGGCACGTCGAGGTGCCGGCCTCGGCGCTGCCCGAGCCCGACGCCGACGACTACCTGCACGTCGATCTGATCGGCTGCCGCGTGACGAGCGGCGATCGCGAGGTCGGCACGGTCGCCGACGTGCTCGTCTACCCGGCCAACGACGTGCTCGACATCCGCGGCGGGGAGGAGCCGGTGCTCGTCCCCTTCGCGGCCGACGTGATCGTCTCGGTCGACGTCGCCGCCCGCCACATCGCCATCCGGGACGACTTCCTGTGACGCTCGAGCTCGACGTCGTCACCCTGTTTCCCGGCTACTTCGACTGGCTGCGCGAGACGCGGCCGGTGCGAAACGCGGTGGAGGCCGGCTCGCTCGCCCTGCGCACCATCGACCTGCGCGAGTTCGGCCTGGGCGACTACCGCCAGGCCGACGACGCCCCGTACGGCGGCGGCGCCGGCATGGTCATCCGGGTCGACGTGGTGTGCGCGGCGCTCGAGGCGACGTACGGTGGGGACGTCGAGGCGATCCTGGCGGCGCGGCGGGTGGCGGTGCTGACGCCGGTCGGCCGCCAGCTCACCGACGCCGTGGTCACGGAGCTCGCCGGCCTCGAGCGGCTGACGCTGCTCGCCGGCCGCTACGAGGGCTTCGACCAGCGCGTCCACGACCACCTCGCAAACGACGAGATCTCCGTCGGCCGCTACGTCCTCTCGGGCGGCGAGGTCGCCGCGATGGCGGTGATCGACGCGGTCACCCGGAAGCTCGAGGGCGCCCTCGGCAAGCGCGAGAGCCACGAGCACGACTCGTACTCGGAGGCGCTCGGCGGCCTGCCCGAATACCCGCACTACACGCGGCCCGAGCAGTTTCGCGGCTGGGGAGTGCCCGACGTGCTGCGCTCGGGCAACCACGCCGAGGTGGCGCGGTGGCGGAAGGAGGCGTCCGAGCGCCGCGGCGCGGCCCAGGGCGGGTCCGACTTGTGAGGCCCGAGCGCGGTGGCTAGCATTCCTCGGCCGCCCGTTCCTCTCTCCGATGAGCGTCATCTCCGACATCGAACGCCGCCAGGCGCGTGAAGTCCCTCGGTTCAAAGCCGGGGACACCGTGCGCGTGCACTTCAAGGTGATCGAGGGGCAGCGCCAGCGCATCCAGGTGTTCGAGGGCATCGTCATCAAGCGCCAGGGCGCCGGCGTCCGCGAGACGTTCACCGTCCGCAAGCAGTCGTTCGGGATCGGCGTCGAGCGGACGTTCCCCCTGCACTCACCCAAGATCGACCGTCTCCAGGTGATGAGCATCGGAGACGTCCACCGGGCGAAGCTGTACTACCTGCGCGGCAAGGTCGGGAAGGCCGCGCGCGTGCGCGAGAAGTCGCGCTAGCCTCGCACATGGCGGACGTCGAGCCCCGGCCGTCCGAGCCGCCCGCCCCGGGCGCCGGCGAGCCGGTTGTGCCCCCTACGGAGGAGACGCCGCCGCCCCCGTCGCCGCCCTCGAAGCGGTCGGCCGCCAACCCATTCATCGAGCTGATCGTCATCCTGGCGGTCGCGTTCGGGCTCGCCTACGTGGTGCAGGCGTGGGTGGTCAAGCCGTATCGCATCCCCACCGGATCGATGGAGCCGACGCTCGACGTGGGCGACCGCGTGCTGGTGAACCGACTCGTCTACCGCTTCCACGGACCGCACCGGGGCGACATCATCGTGTTCCACCCGCCCGGGCACGGAGACGAGGCGGTACGGGGCGCGAAGAGCGAGGCCGGTGTCACCTACATCAAGCGCGTGATCGGCCTGCCCGGCGAGACGATCCAGATCACGCGCGGGATCGTGACGGTGTGCAAGCCGGCCGGGCAGAACTGTCACGCCCTCAAGGAGCCCTACACCGAGGGCGCGAAGACGGCGCCCCGCTACGGTCCCTTCACGGTGCCGCAGGGCGACTACTTCGTGATGGGCGACAACCGCGGCGACTCGCTGGACAGCCGCTACTGGGGTCCGCTCCCGCGCCGCAACATCATCGGCGAGGCCTTCCTGATCTACTGGCCACCGGACCGCATCGGCCTCCTCTAATCGGGGTCAGACCCCGAACGGTCCGCGTTGCAGCTTTGGCACAGATCTGTGACGGTCTGAGCGGAGTTCCGGCGGCTCCCCGTCCGCCGGACGCCGTACCATAGGCCGATGGCCGTCTCCGCTCCCCGTCGTCGCCGCCGCTCGCGACCCGGGCGCCGGCTCCTGGCGCACGACCGCGAGCTCGGCGTGCGGTTCGTCGCCGGCGCCGACGAGGCCGGGCGGGGATCGCTGGCGGGGCCGCTGGTCGCGGCCGCGGTGTGCCTCGACATGGATCGGCTGCGCGGACGGCGCTGCGCCGCGCTCGGCCTGCTCGACGATTCCAAGCGCCACACCGCCGAGCGCCGCGAGACGCTCTTCCAGGCGGTCGTCGAGTCGGCGGCCCAGGTCGCCGTCATCGTCATCCCGGCCGCGCAGATCGACCGCCGCGGCCTGCATCGCTCCAACCTCTCCGCACTCGGCCGGGCGCTGTGTGCGCTCGATCCCGAGCCCGACGTGTGCATGACCGACGGCTTCAGCGTGCCCGGCTGCGTCCGCGCCCATCGCGCGGTCGTCGGCGGCGACGGCCGCAGCGCCGCCATCGCCGCCGCGTCGATCGTCGCCAAGGTCACGCGAGACCGGTTCATGCACCGGATCGCGCCGCAGTACCCGCAGTTCCGGTTCGACCGCCACGTGGGATACATCACGGCCGAGCACACGCGGGCCGTGCGCGAGCATGGGCCGACGCCGCTTCACCGGCGCTCGTTCGAGGCGATCGCCTATGCCCAGATGGACCTCGATCTCGGACTCTGAGTACGGCCGCCTGGCCGAGACGATCGCCTGCTGGTCGCTGCGCCTGCGCGGCTACTCGATCCTCGCGCGCAACGTGCGCGTGTGCGGCCGCGAGGTCGACGTCGTCGCCCGCCGCGGGCGGACGCTCGTCGTGTGCGAAGTGAAGGCGCGCCGCAGCGGCCGCCGCGGGGCGCCCGAGGAGATGGTGGGGGAGTGGCAGGCGCGCCGGCTGCGGGAGGCGGCCGAGGTGCTCCTGGCAGCCGATCCGCGGGCGCGGTCGGCCCGCGTCGACGTGATCGCCGTCCACGGCCTGCGCCCGCGTCACATCTCCGCCGCGCTCTCGTAGCCGTCTCGGCACACCTCGTCACCCACGCCTGACGGTTCGCTCCCTACGCTCGTTCCATGGTTGCGCGAGCGCTCACGCTCTGGCTCACCGGGATCACCGCCCGCCGCGTCGACGTCGAGGCGCACGTCGCCGACGGCCTCCCGTCGTTCGTCGTGGTCGGGCTCGCCGACCGGGCCGTGCAGGAGGCTCGCCAGCGCGTCCGCAGCGGGATGACGTCAGCCGAGTTCCGGTTCCCGATCAAGCGGCTGACCGTGAATCTCGCGCCCGCGCAGGAGCGCAAGGAGGGCTCGGGGTTCGACCTCGCCATCGCGCTGGCGCTGCTGGCGGCCTCGGGTCAGGCGCCGCGGGAGCGGGTGGCGCGAGTGGCCGCGGCAGCCGAGCTGGGCCTCGACGGCGGCCTGCGCCCGGTTCGCGGCGCGCTCGCGATGGCCGAGGCTGCCGGACGGGTCGGCGTCGACGCCCTCGTCGTCGCGCCGGGAAGCGCGGCCGAGGCGGCGATGGCCGGCACGGTGCCGGTGATCGCGGCCCGCAGCCTGCGCCACGTCGTCGACATCCTCGCCGACCGCGACGAGCCCGATCCGATCCCCGAAGCGCCCCCCGCCGTCACCGCCGCTGTTCCCGACCTGGCCGACGTCCGTGGCCAGCCGCGGGCCCGGCGGGCGCTCGAGATCGCCGCCGCCGGTGGCCACAACCTCCTGATGACCGGCCCGCCCGGATCCGGGAAGACGATGCTGGCCCGGCGGCTCACCGGCATCCTGCCCCCGCCGGGCCCCGACGAGGTGCTCGAGATCACGCGCATCCACTCGGCGGCGGGGTTGCTCGCCCCGGGCGCCCGGCTGAGCGGGCGGCCGTTCCGGGCCCCGCACCACAGCGCGTCGGCGGCCGCGCTGGTCGGAGGCGCGCGCCTGCGTCCCGGCGAGGTGACGCTCGCCCATCGCGGGGTGCTCTTCCTCGACGAGCTGCCCGAGTTCAATCGCGGGGCGCTCGAGGCGCTGCGGATGCCGCTCGAGGACGGCGAGGTGCTCGTGTCCCGCGTCGCGGGGAGCGTGCGGCTCCCCGCCCGCTGCATGGTCGTCGCCGCGATGAATCCGTGCCCGTGTGGCCTCGCCGGCGATCCTGACCGCGAGTGCACCTGTCCGCCCCAGCGATTGCATGCCTACCGATCACGGGTGAGCGGGCCGCTGCTCGATCGCCTCGATCTCCGCGTCGAGGCGCCCCGGGCCGACGCGCACGCCGCAGCCGGCGAGCCGACGTCGGCGGTGGCCGGCCGGGTTGCGCTCGCCCGCCGGCGGCTTGCCGACGATCCGCCCGCGGTGAGCGACGCCGCCGCCGCGCTGCTCGACCGTGCCGTGGATGGCATGCTCCTCTCCGGCCGGGGGGCGGATCGTGCCCGCCGCGTGGCGGCGACGATCGCCGCCCTCGAGGGCGCCGAGACGGCGTCGGCCGACCACATGGCCGAGGCGCTGTCGTTCCGGGGGGCGGCGGCATGACGAGCGAGGCTGCGCTGCGCATCGTGATTGCGGGTGCGCGAGCCGGCATCGAGCCGGGCGGCATCACCCGCCGCGCCGGCGGGCCGGAGAAGCTGCTCGCCGCCTCCGCAGAGCGGCTGGAGCGGCTGGGCCTGCCCGACTCGTTCGCCCAGGAGCTGCGCCGTGCCCGCCGTGCCGACGCCGGAGCCTTCCGGGCCGAGCTCGCCGAGTCGGGGACGGTCTGCGCGACGCTCGCCGACGCCGCCTATCCGACCGCCCTGCGCGAGCTGCACGACCCGCCGCTCGCCGTCTTCCTGCGCGGCGCGCTTGCCGAGGCGCCGCTGCCCGTCACCGCGAGCGCCGTCGCCATCGTGGGCGCGCGCCGGCCGACCGACGCCGGGCTTCGCATCGCCCGCCGGCTGGGCGCCTTCGCCGCCGGGCGGGGCGTGACTGTCGTGAGCGGCATGGCGCTCGGCATCGACGCGGCCGCACACGGCGGCGCGCTCGATGCCGGCGGGCCGACGGTCGCGGTGCTCGGCTGCGGCACCGACATCGCCTACCCGCGCAGGCACCGCGGTCTCTACGAGCGCATTCTCGAGTGCGGGCTCGCGATCTCGGAGTACCCGCCCGGCACCGCACCGGCGCCCTGGCGCTTTCCGGCGCGCAACCGGCTCATCGCCGCCCTGGCCGCGACGCTCGTGGTCGTCGAGGCCAGGGCACGCAGCGGCGCGCTGATAACGGCCGACCATGCACTCGACCTGGGACGCGACGTCGTCGCCGTTCCCGGCGCCGCGGGGTCGTCGGCCGCCGCAGGCACGAACGGCCTCATCAAGTCGGGGGCGGGGCTCGTCGAGGACGAGTCCGACCTCGCCGTCTGGCTCGGCATCGATGCGCCCGAGGCGCACCCGCCGCCCGCCGACGCCGAGGCGTGCGCCCTGCTCGACCGCCTGAGCGGCGCACCGGCCTTTCCCGACGAGCTCGCCGGGTCGGATGGGCCTGGCCGGATCGCGGCTCTCCTGTCGCGACTCGAGGTCGACGGCTGGGTGGCGCGTGACGCTTCGGGCCGGTATACGCTGGCCCGCGCATGGACGCCGACCGCTTCGCCACGTTCGACTGCTACGGCACGCTGATCGACTGGAACGGCGGGATCCGCAGCACGCTGGCGCGGCTGTTCGGCGAGGACGACGCCGATGCGCTGCTCGTGCGCTACCACGAGATCGAGCCCGGGGTGGAGGCGGAGCGCTACCGCACCTACCGGGAGGTGCTCGACCTCGTGACGGCGATGCTGGCCCGCGAGCGCGGCGGCGAGCTCGCGCCCGGCGACGCCCATGCCATGTCCGACTCGCTGCCGAGCTGGCCGGCGTTCTCCGAGGTGCCCACGTCGCTTGCCGAGGCCGACCGGCGCGGCTGGCGGCTCGTCATCCTCTCGAACTGCGACCGCGACCTGATCGCGTCGTCTGTTCCGAAGCTCGGGGTCGACTTCGCCGACGTGATCGTCGCCCAGGACGTCGGCTCGTACAAGCCCGCGCCGGGCCACTGGCGCCGGTTCGACGAGCGCCACCCCGAGTCGCAGGGGCGCCATGTCCACGTCGGCGCGAGCCGCTTCCACGACATCGCCCCAGCCTCCGAGATGGGGCTACCGTCGATCTGGATCAACCGCCTGGACGAGCCCAGCGACCCGCGCGCCACCGTGGAGCTGACGGAGCTCTCGGGCCTGCCGGACGCCCTGGACGGCCTGCTCCCCTCCTGACCGCCGGTAGAATGGCGTCCGCGAAGGGGTGTAGCTCAGCTGGTAGAGCGGCGGTCTCCAAAACCGTAGGTCGCGGGTTCGAATCCTGCCACCCCTGTGGTTCAATCAGGCCGATCTCGCTCTTGGTCCGTGATCGGTGGCGTGAGCAGTTTCCAATTCCCCTCGGAGATGACCTCGATGCTGCCGTCGACCACCTTGAAGGCGGTCTGGTCGTCTACCGCGTACGCGGGGCCTCACAAGCCGACGGCCCACTCTTCGGCGTTGGCCATGGTGTTCCACTGCTCGACCACGGACCGGTCGCCACCACGCTGCGCTTCGGCTTCGACCCCGAATGCGCCACCCTCGACCTGACCGGGACCGGCCCCGACGTCGAACCGAGCCCGGTGCCGCTGACGCTCACTGCCGAGATGGAACCGGCGGAGCTCCCCGCATACGGCAGGATCCTGCTCGACGTGCTGAGCGGCCGACGCGCGCTCTCGATCCGTGCGGACGCGGCCGAGGAGGCCTGGCGCGTCCTCACGCCCGTCCTCGAGGGCTGGTCGCGCGTCCTCGTGCCGCTGGAGGAGTACGCAGCCGGATCGGCAGGGCCGCCGCGGCGCGGCACCTGACCGCCCGTCGGTACGATCTCGCCTTCTGCCGATCGGGGGACGACTCGGCGGGCACCGCCGAGCTCGACGCCCGGCTGCGCGCGCTGCGATGAGTTTCGCCGCGCCGGCTCGTCATATCCCTCGAGAGCGACGCTGCCCACGCCTGTCCGAGGAGGTCCGATGAGCCTGCCCGAGATCACCACCCGAGAGGAGTGGCTCGCTGCCCGCCGCGCGCTGCTCGCCCGCGAGAAGGAGCTCACGAGCCTGCAGGACGCGCTGAACGCCGACCGCCGTCGCATGCCGATGGTGCGCGTCGAGAAGGACTACGTCTTCACGGGCCGGGAAGGCGACGTGAGCCTGCTCGACATGTTCGAGGGGCGGTGCCAGCTGATCGTGCAGCACTTCATGTTCGACCCGGAGTGGGAGAACGGCTGCTCGGGCTGCACCGCATCGGTCGACGAGATCTCCGACGGCGTGATCACCCATCTGCAGGCTCGCGAGACGACGTTCGCGCTGGTCTCGCGCGCGCCGTACGCGAAGCTCGCCGCCTACCGGGACGCGCGGGGCTGGACGATTCCCTGGTACTCGTCGAACGGCAGCGACTTCAACTACGACTTCCACGTCACCCTCGACGAGTCGGTCGCGCCGCTCGAGCTGAACTTCCGCACGCGGGCCGAGGTCGAGTCGGCGCCGTCGGTGCGGTGGGCGCTGCGGTCCGATCAGCCGCTCGAGCTCCCCGGGATCAGCTGCTTCCTGCGCGACGGGGACGAGGTGTTCCACACGAACTCCACCTACGCCCGCGGCACGGAGAACCTCGCCGGTGCGTACACCTGGCTCGACCTGACCGCGCTCGGCCGCCAGGAGGAGTGGGAGGAGCCGAAGGGCCGCGCCGCCGTCGCCCACGGCGCAGCCCCCGACTTCTCGTAGGCCGGTCAGCCCGGCAGGGCGACGCCGATCTCGCTGAACGGCGGCGGGGCGTAGGACTCGCCCGGCGTCCCGCCGATCGCGAGCAGCTGCACCGGCTCGGCGCCGGTGGTGATCTGGCGCCGCTCGCCCGGGCCGACCCGCGCGAAGACGCCCGGCACGAGCGTGTACTCCTCGCCGCCCGCGTGCAGCGTGGCGCTGCCCGAGAGGACGGTGTAGACCTCCTCCTGGCCGTCGTCTGTGTGGTCGTGCTCGGGGTGGTGGAGGAAGTTCGGCGGGAACTGCTCCACCTGCATCCCAAAGGCGCTCACGCCGAGGCTGGCGCGGGCGCGGCAGAAGCCGCCACCATTGGGCGTGTCGAACTCGTCGATCCGCATGACGGTGATGTCGGACATGACGCTCCTCCTCGTGGTCGGGCCGGCCGGAGTGGCCGGACACAGGCGAGGACGAAGGGGCGCTCGCGAAATCGACAGCCCCACATCGCAATTGGCACACGCCGCGAATGTCAATTGGCGGGGCGGAGGCATGGCCCCCCGCGCCCCCAAACCCACCCGCCGCCTACTCGTCGCGCAGCTGGACGATCTGGGTCGTCGCGTTGATCAGGTCGATCCGGCCGATCGGGATGACCTCGGTCTGCGTCCCGGTCAGCCCGTGGCGCACCACCGCGACGGAGTCGGGCGTGTCGACGTCGCTGCCGTAGATCAGGTGCGAGACGCGGCCGATCCGGCGCTGCTCCGGGGTGTACACCGCGAACCCCTCGCAGTTGTGCAGGTCGACCGGCCGGAGCATGACCGAGTCTGCAGCGATGTGTCTCAGGAATCCGATCTCGGGCCCCCTCGCCCATGTGTCCCGCCGGCGGACGTCCACGCCAGACCGCTGTGCCGTGACCCAGCCGGCGTCCCGGCCCAGGCACACGCTGATCCTATGCCCGTCGGCGAGCGAACGTCAAGCCGCCTGTGTCGGAGCCGGTGACGCCTCCCACACGACGGGGAAAAGCGGGTGCTCCATGGCCGCTCCGGCGGGCAGCTCGTCCTCGAGTCCGGGGAACGGTGGCGAGGTCTTCCATGCCCGCGGCGCGTGCACGACATCGTCGCCGAGGAAGCGCACCGAGAAGGCCCGCCGTCGCGTTCGCGAGCCGCCGGCGGCGTGCAACGTGAGCATGTGGAAGAACACCGCATCGCCCGGCTCGAGCGCCCAGCCCACGATCGGCGCGGTCGCCCGGTCGATCTCCGGCAGCTCCTCGAGGCTGCCCTCCGGGAACCAGCGGGCCTGGTCGTCCATGAACGAGCGCGGCATCAGCCACGGCCCCAGGTGCGAGCCCGCCACGAACTCGAGCGTCGCCTCCCGCGGCACCGGATCGACCGGCATCCACATGCTGCAGGTCTGGGTGCCGTCGACGTTGTAGTACGGCTGATCCTGGTGCCACGGCGTCGGCTGGGCCGTCGCCGCCTCCTTGACCAGCAGGTGATCGTGGAACAGCCGCACCCGCCGCGAGCCCATCAGCTCACCGGCGATCGCGCCGGCCGCCGACTCGCGGATGAACCGCTCGTACTCGCCGATCCGGCTCCAGTTGCAGAAGTCCTCGAAGAAGCGGCCGGCGTCGTCGTCGCGGCTCGCCACGATCCCGCGCGGACTCGGGTCGGCCAGGTTGCGCTCGATGCCGGCGGCGACCAGCGCGACTGCGTCCTCCGAGAACGCGCCGCGCACGCAGACGGCGCCGTCGCGGCGGAAGTCGTCGATCAGCGAGTGGGGAAGACCGGCGGAATTCATGAGGGCCGAGTTTAGATCGCGAGGCCGGCTTGAACATTCTGTAAGTGAAGTGGGCGACGCGCTGCGCCCGATTGGAAGAATCTGTACGGTGCCCGGCGTCTTGCCCTCGCCATCGCGCACCCCGCTCATCCGGTGTGCTGCCCTGACGGCGGCGGTCGCAGCGTCTCTCCTGACGGCGGCCCAGCCGGCCTCGGCCGCCCAGAAGAATCCCGCCCAACGGCCCGTGCGGTCGTGGCAGGTGCTCGCGCCCGGCTGGACGAACGCGAACAAGGAGCTCGGCCGCGTCGACGACATCGTCCGCGTCGGCCGCTGGGCCTACATCGGCGGCAACTTCACCGTTCTCGGCAACCACGGCGGCGCCAAGGTGACCCGGATGTACCTCGCCGCCGAGCGGGCCGGCACGGGCAAGCTGCGGCGCGGCTTCCACCCGAAGCTGAACGGCCGCGTCTACGCGCTGGCCGTGTCGCCGAACCACCGGTTCCTCTACGTCGGCGGCCAGTTCACCTCGGTCGGCGGCCACCCCCGCCACAACCTGGCGGCGTTCAACCTGCGCACCGGCAAGCTCTCGGCCCGGATCCCCGATCTCGGCATCCCCGGCTACGTGCGCGCCGTCGCGGTGTCGAGGGCGGGCCGGATCTACATCGGCGGCAGCTTCGGCCGCGTCGGCGGGCTGCGGCGGGCGAACCTGGCGAAGCTCGTCATGCGCGGCGGCCGCTTCGGCGTGAACCGGCGCTGGGCGCCGACGACGAACCGCGAGGTGCGCGACATCGTCGTGTCGGCGCGGGCCGCGCGGGTCGTGGTGGGAGGCCTCTTCACGTCGGTCGACGGCCACTCCGGCCAGACCAAGATCGCGGCGCTCGGCCAGGGCCGCGGGAAGCTCCTGCCCTGGGCGAGCCATCCCGGCTCCGACATCCTCGACCTCGCGCTCTGCGGCAGGCGGATCTACGCCGCGGAGGGCGGGCCCGGCGGCACCGCGCTCGCCTACGGCCTGGCCGGGGCGCGCAAGTGGTACTACATGACCGACGGCAACATCCAGGCGACCACCTGCCTGGGCCGGCGGCCGGTCTTCGGAATGCACGGCGACTACGTCGCGCCGCGCAAGAACCAGGCGCTCAACGAGTACGGCTCCAGCCGCCGCATCCAGCGGCACAAGCTCTTCATGCTCTCGTTCACGGGCGTGCTCATGCGCTGGAACCCCGACGTCAACTCGACCGCGGGCGTGCTCGGCGTGTGGTCGCTGGCCGCCGGCAAGGGCAACCTCTACGTCGGCGGCGACTTCACCGGCATCCACGGCGTCGCCCAGCAGCGCTTCGCCATCCTCCCTCACCGCTGAGCGGCGGCCGCGGCGATAGCGTTCGGGCATGCGCACCACCAGGCCCCGCTACCGCGCCCGCGGCCTCCTGTTCGTGGCCATCGCCGTGGGCCTGCTCGCGCTCGCCGTGGTTGCGGCCATGGCGAGCGAATGGGTCGTCACCGTCGCCGCGGGCGCGATCGGCCTGTGGATGGCCGATCTGGCCCGGCGCGACCTCGGCCCGCGGCGCGCCTGACCGGCAGGGCACGGCACTTCACCGGCGAATCACGACGCTCTAGAGTGCGATGCGCAGGATGCAGGTCAAAAGCCCCGTGATCGAGCCGCCCGCCGGCGGGACGTTCGCCGCGTATCTCGAGTGGATGCGCGCGCGCGGCGCGTCCCCCGCGACGCTGCGCGCCTACACGGCCGACCTGGGCCAGCTGGGCCGGTGGCTGGCGGCGTCCGGGATCGCCCCGGAGGACGCCGACCCACGCACGCTGCGCCGCTATGCCGCCCATCTGGGGACGCTGCGCTACGCCCCCGCCACCGCGGCCCGCAAGCTGAGCGCCGTGCGCGGCGTCTACGCCTGGATGCACGACCGCGGCGCGATCGAGCGCAGCCCGGCCATGCTCGTCCCCGGCCCGAAGAAGACACGGACGCTCCCGGCAACGCTCTCCGAGACCGAGATGGAGCGCCTGCTGGACGCTCCCGCCGGCACGTCGCCGCGCGACCTGCGCGACCGCGCCCTGCTCGAGCTGCTCTACGGCTGCGGCCTGCGCGCGGCCGAGGCCTGCGACCTCGACGTCGCCGACGTGCGCCTCGACGCCGAGCACGTCCGCGTCACCGGCAAGGGCAAAAAGCAACGGGTCGTCCCGCTCGGCGGCGCGGCCACAGGCGCGCTCCAGCGCTACCTCGCCCGCGGCCGACCGCAGATGGCGAGCGGGCCGCAAGGGCGGCTCTTCGTCAGCGTCCGCGGCCGGCCGCTGCACCCGTCCGACGTGCGCCGGAGCCTCCTGCGCGCCCTCGATCGGGCCGGCATCGCGGAGCGCTCGCCGCACGCCCTCCGGCACACGTTTGCGACCCATCTGCTCGAGGGCGGCGCCGATCTGCGCAGCATCCAGGACCTGCTCGGCCACGCATCGGTCGGCACGACCCAGGTATACACCCACGTGAGCGTTCGCCATCTGCGTCGAGCACACGCGAGGGCGCATCCACGAGCATGATGACCGCCGACTCAGTCGACATCTGGACCGAGTACAAGCGAACGGGCGACAAACGCCTGCGCGACCGCCTGATCCTGACCTACGCGCCGCTCGTCAAGTACGTCGCCGGCCGGCTCGGCACGGGCCTGCCCGCGCATGTCGACGAGGGCGACCTGGTGAGCTACGGACTGCTCGGCCTGATGAACGCGATCGAGCGCTTCGACCCGAACCGCGACATCAAGTTCGAGACGTACGCGATCAGCCGCATCAAGGGCGCGATCATCGACGAGCTGCGGTCGCTCGACTGGGTGCCGCGGTCGGTGCGCAGCCGCGCGCGCGAGATCGAGCGCGGCGTGGTGGAGCTCGAGCACAAGCTGCACCGGCCGCCGACCGACGAGGAGGTGGCGGGGCACCTCGGCATCACCGAGGACGAGTTCCACGACAGCCTCGCCCAGATCTCGCGCTCCTCCGTGGCGGCGCTCGACGAGCTGTGGACGATCTCGTCGTCCGGCGGCGACACCGTCGCGCTGATCGACACGCTGCAGGATCCGAACGCCGACGACCCGTCGACCGAGATGAGCCGCACCGAGATGCGCGACTCGCTCACGGGCGCGATCGGCCGCCTGCCCGAGCGCGAGCGCACCGTGATCCAGCTCTACTACTACGAGGAGCTGACGCTGCGCGAGATCGGCGAGGTGCTCGGCGTGACCGAGTCGCGCGTGTCGCAGCTGCACACGAAGGCGATCCTGCGCCTCAAGGGCAAGCTCTCGGGCAGCCTCGAGCGCGCCTCCGCCGACCGCCTGCGCTAGGTCGGAATTCGGCGGCCCCAGGGCCTGCGGTAATCTGACGCCACCGAACGTCCGACCTGCAGCTGGAGGAGTGCATGCCCAACACGGAGACCGGGAAGATCCGAAACGTGGCGGTGATCGGCCACCGCGGGACCGGCAAGACGTCGCTCGTCGAAGCGCTCCTGTACGAGTCGGGGACGACGAACCGGCTCGGTACGGTGGCGGACAGGTCCACGGTCTCCGACTACGACGACGAGGAGCGCCGCCGCGGCATGTCGATCTCGGCCACCGTCACCCACCTGGGATGGCAGGACCGCAGCATCAACCTCGTCGACACCCCGGGCGAGCCGAGCTTCCAGGCCGACGTCCTCTCAACTCTGCGGGTCGTCGAGGGCGCCATCGTGGTCGTCTCGGGCGTGCTCGGCGTCGAGGTGGGGACGGAGCGGCTCTGGCGCCGGTGTGACGAGCTCGGGCTCTCACGCCTCCTGCTCGTGAACCTGCTCGACCGCGAGCGCGCCGACTTCTTCGCGACGCTCGAGGGCCTCCAGTCGCGCCTCTCCGACCGCTGCGTGGCGGTCGAGCTGCCGATCGGCACGGAGCACGAGTTCCACGGCGTGGTCGACCTCGTCCACATGGTCGCCTACCTGCACGACGGCGACGCGGGCGTCCACGACGAGCCCGCCGAGATCCCGGACGACATGAAGGCGGTCGCGGACGAGTATCACGACAAGCTCATGGACGTGGTCGCGGAGACGTCGGACGAGCTGATGGAGCGCTACCTCGAGGGCGACGAGATCACCCGCGACGAGATGGCCGCGGCGCTGAAGAAGCTCGTCACCGAGGGCGAGATATTCCCCGTCGGCTGCGGCGCGGCGACGCGCAACATCGGCACCCACGGCCTGCTCGACCTGATCGTCGAGGGGCTGCCCTCGCCGGCGCGGGCGCGCAACGTGCCCGAGGTCGGCGGCGCGTCGACGCTCGCGTACGTGTTCAAGACGATCGCCGACCCCTACAGCGGCAAGATCAACCTGCTGCGCGTCTTCGCCGGCACGCTGACGTCGGACTCGACGCTCACGAACAACCACACCCACTCCAAGGAGCGGGTCGGCCAGCTGCTGACGCTGCAGGGCAAGGATCACGGGCCCGTCGATTCGCTGCCGAGCGGGGCCATCGGCGCGGTCGCCAAGCTGAAGGAGACCGGCACGGGCGACGTCCTCTCCGACGTCGACTCCCCCGCGGAGATCGAGCCGCTGGCGTTCCCCGCGCCGGTCGTGTCGTTCGCGATCGAGCCGAAGAGCAAGGGCGACGAGGAGAAGGTGCACACCTCGCTGCGCCGGCTCCAGGAGGAGGATCCGTCGCTCGACGTCCACCGCGACGCCCAGACCGGCGAGACGATCGTCGCCGGCCTCTCGCAGATGCACGTCGAGGTGACCCTCGAGCGGATGGCGCGCCGGTTCGGCGTCGAGGTGACCCTGCACCCCCCGCGTGTCCCCTACATGGAGACGATCAGAAAGCCCGCCCGCGCCCAGGGCCGCTACAAGAAGCAGACCGGCGGCCGCGGCCAGTTCGGCGACTGCCACATCACGCTCGAGCCGCTCGCGAACCACGAGGGCTACGAGTTCGTCGACAAGATCGTCGGCGGCGTGATCCCGCAGGGCTTCCGTCCAGCGGTCGACAAGGGCATCCAGGAGGCGATGCAGCAGGGCGAGCTGGCCCGCTGCCCGGTCGTCGGCATCAAGGTGACGCTCACCGACGGCTCCTACCACACGGTCGACTCGTCGGAGATGGCGTTCAAGATCGCCGGCTCGATGGCGTTCAAGAAGGCGTTCGCCGAGGCCGACCCGGTGCTGCTCGAGCCGATCGTGCGGCTCGACATCGCGGTGCCCGACGAGAGCGTGGGCGACGTGATCGGCGACATGACATCGCGGCGCGGCCGGGTGGGGGGCATGGACCCCGCCGGCGGCTCGACCACGATCCACGTCGAGGTGCCGCTGGCCGAGGTGCTGACCTACGCCCCCGACCTGACCTCGATGACCGGCGGCCGCGGCGACTATCAGATGACCCTCCTGCGCTACGAGGAGGTCCCGGCGCACGTCGCCCAGCAGGTGATCGCCGCCGCCACGAAAGAGAAGGAACTGGCGAACGCCTGATTTCGGTGATGGTGCCTGGCACCGCAGGGGTGTCTGGCACCGGTTGCCCGTGGACAAACGGGGTCAGACCCCCGTTATTCAGGCGCAGCGCTAGAGGATCTCGACCTGCACCTCGGCCCACCCCGACAGCCCGATGATCTGGGCGGCGTGGGCCGAGAGGTCGAGCACGCCGCGGCCGAACGGGCCGCGGTCGTTCACGCGCACCTCGACGGACTTGCCGGTGGCGAGGTCGGTCACCCGCAGCATCGTGTTGAACGGCAGCCACGGGCTGGCGCAGGTGAGCTTGTCGGGGTCGAAGATCTCGCCGTCGGCGGTGCGGTGGCCGGCGAAGCCGGGGCCGTACCAGCTCGCCTCGCCGGTGAAGCTGCCGCCGCCGCCCACCTCGGGCGGGGGCGCGGCGCCGGTCGAGCCGGCCAGGGTGGCGCGGCGCTGGCGCTCGGCGGCGAGTTGGCTCGCGATGCTCGCGTCGATGGTGTGGAGCACCGCCTCACGACTGGCGATCGCGGCGTCGAGCCCGCTTCGGGCGGCTGCGAGGCGCGCGAGCTGGCGCGACCTGTCGGACGCCCGGCCGGCGAGCTGCGCCCGCTGGTGGCCGAGCATCCGCCGGGCGACCGCGATCTCGCGCAGGAGGTTCGCGGACGACGTGTTGACGCGCGACACCTCGTCGACCCGCTGGATCAGGTCGGAGAACGAGCCCGACGCAAGCACGTAGGCAGCCGAGTCGGTGCCCGTGCTGCTCTTGTAGTCGCCGACCAGCATGGCCGCGAGCGTGGCCTGGTCGGCCTCGAGTCCCGCCTGCTGGGACTTGATCGCCGAGCTGATCGTCCCGATCGAGATGCGCAGGTTGCGCAGGTTCTGCTTGACCTTCGCCTCGAGGTTGGTCATGTGCGTCCGCTGCCAGTCGAGCACCTCGATGCGGTGCAGGACGGCCGCGGCCTGCGAGCGCTGGCTCGAGACGGATGCCCCCGACGCCCCGGCGGGCGCGATTCCGGCGCCTGCCGCGGTAGCGGTCGCAAGCATGATCCAGGCGATGCGTCTGCGCGTGTTCGCGGTGGTGTCGCCCCCTCTCAGCGCCGGCACATTACCCCGCTCCGCATACCCCGGCAACCGCCTTCTGTCGCTCTCCGAGCGCGTTTGCGCCCGGTTGCGGCGGTTTCTTGCGGATTGCTCCACGGACCGACATTCCGAGCAGGGGCGATCTCCTGCAGGAATTGGCGAGCAAGTCCGTCCCCGCCGCTACCCCTCGGGCCGACTTGCCCCGGCGTCGCGAGCGCCCGGAGCCACCGGTATACTCGGCCTCTTGGAGCCGGCTTCCGGAGCCACGCAATGATCGATATCCGCCGGAACGACATCGAAACGTCCTGTGCCGTCTGCGGGAGGACCCTTCTGCTGGGTGAGCGACTCGTCCCGTACGAGAGCCCGGAAGGGGCCGAGACGCGGGTGTGCGAGCTGTGCGTCGATCAGGCGGACGCCCTCGGCTGGATCCGCGAGGGCTCGATCAGCGTGCCGCTGCAGCTGCAGTCGGCGCGCAACCGCCCGCGCGGGCTGAAGGGCTTCCTGGCCGGAGGGTCGCGCCAGCGCCGCGTCCCGGAGCCGTTCACGCCCGAGGCGCTCCCGGCCGATCCGCGCGACGCCGTCGAGGCGGGCCTCGAGCTCTTCAACGAGAGCTACCACCCGCGGACGGTGTGCGGGATCGCCCGCACGCTCGGCGACCCGCGCGTCAGCGTCGTCATGCGCAGCCATCGCGAGGTCGTCGTGACCGTGGCGTGGGACCTGTCCTGGTACCAGTTCCGGGTCGACATGCTCGGCCCCCAGCCCGTCACGCTGCAGCACCGAGGCGAGGACGTGGCCGAGATCGACAGCCGCTTCCGCGACTGGAACGCGCAGGCGGAGCCGGACGGCACGCTCGCGCTCGCGGTCTAGGCAGCCGGCCCGTGGACATTCGGCTTCGCGCGCTCGGATCCGGCGAATACGACCCGTTCGTCCAGGCGGCTCGCGCCGAGTACGCGGCGGACATCGCGGCGAACTCCGGTCGTGCACCCGAGGATGCGCGCGCAAAGGCTGAGGCCGACATCGCGGCCCTGCTCCCGGAAGGGGCCGAGACGCCCGGCCAGCACCTCGAGGTGATCGTCGACGCGGAGACCGACGAGCCCGTCGGCCGGCTCTGGTTCGCCGAACGTGGCGAAGAGGGCGAGCGTCACATCTACCTCTACGCCATCGAGATCGACGAGAAGCACCGAGGCCGTGGCGCGGGCCGGGCCGCCATGCTGGCGTTCGAGAACGATGTCCGCTCGCGCGGTTACGACTCGGTCGTGCTGAACGTCTTCGGCGGGAACGCGCGCGCCAGGGGTCTGTACTCGTCCCTCGGATACACCGAGACCGCGGTCGAGATGCGGAAGAGTCTCTAGCCCGCGCGGCGAGGCGTCGGTGTGCGGCTCTGGAGCCGGGCGGCACGAGCGCGTCCGCGTCCGTGACCATGACCCAGTAGCCGTCCGGGTCGAGGATGCGGAACTCCCGGTCCGGCCCCGGCGCCCCGGGCACGATCGGGCCCGGGGCGACCCCGCCCTCGCCGAGGCGGCGATGGAGCTCCTCGAGGTCGTGTGCATCCAGGAACGAACGGCACGAACCCTTCGACCCGGGCTGCGCCTGAGGTCATTCCGCGGCTAGGCGTCGGTGTCGAACGCCTCGGCGCGGGGGAACGTGCCCATGGCCCGCGGCCGGCGGCGGTCGCGGATCTCGCGGCGCTCGTCGTGCTCGCCCTGCGTGCTCGCGCGGCGGTCGCCGGCGCGGGCGCGGCGGTCGACGATCACCTCGACGTTCGGGTTGTCGCGGTAGTACTCGACCATCCGGGGAAGGAGCTCCTCTTCGAGCTCCGGCGGGATCACGCAATAGATCATGAACCTGAAGTAGACACCGGCTGAGCCAGCCTCGTCAAGGGGTATGCTCGCGGGGTGGCAGTCCCCAATGCGCTCGAGTGCCTGCGGTGCCGGCGGCGCTACCCCGTGGTGTCCATGCCCGGCGGCTGCCCGTCGTGCTCGGCGGAGGGAAGCTCTGCCAACGTGGCGCCCGTCTACGGCCGCGTCTCGTCGCTCAAGCCGAGCAAGCTGACGGGCCGCGGCCTGGCCCGCTTCGTCGCCCAGCTCCCGATCACGCGCGACCGGCTGGTCTCGATGGGCGAGGGCGACACGCCGCTCGTGCCGACGGCCGCGCTCGGCCAGCAGCTGGGGCTACGCCGGATGCTCCTGAAGGACGAGCGCCGAAACCCGACCGGCAGCTGGCGCGACCGCTTCGCCGCGCTGGCCGTCTCGCAGGTGGAGGACACCTCGGTGACGGTCGCAAGCGCGGGCGACGAAGCGCTCAGCGTGTCGCTCGCGAGCTACGCCTCGCGCGCCGGGCTGCGCTGCGTGAGCCTGGTCGAACCTGACGCCGGAGCGCGCACCCGCGACGCGATCGAGGCGGTCGGCGGCCGCGTCGTCGGCGTCGCGTCGCTCGAAGCGCGCTGGCCGCTCCTGGCCGACGCCGAGCGCTCCCTGGGGTGGCGGGCCGTCTCCAACCGGGCCGTCCCGCCGATCGGGGGCGATCCGCTCGCGATCGAGGGCTACCGCACGATCGCCTACGAGATCGCCGAGGAGCTGAAGTGGTCGTCGCCCGACCTCGTGCTCGTCCCGGCCGCCCTCGGCGACGGCATCCAGGGCATCTGGCGCGGGTTCCGCGACCTGGTTTCGTGGGCCGTGATCGACCGGATCCCGCGCATGGTCGCCGTCGAGGTGGCCGGCGCGGTCGCGGCGGCGCTCGCATCCGGAAAGGACTGGGTGCCGCCCTCGAGCTACATGGACACCAGTGCGCGGGCGCTCGGCGGCGTGACCGGCACGGTGCAGTCGCTGCACGCCGTCGTCGAGTCGGAGGGGCTCGTCGTGCGCGTGTCCGAGGGCGAGCTCGAGCACGCCCGAATGCAGCTCGGCGAGCTTGAGGGCATGTGGGTCGACCTGGCCGCCGCGGCGCCGGTCGCGGCGGCGATCAAGCTGGCGCAGCGCGGCGACGTCCCGACGCGGACGCTCGTCGTCCCGGTGATCGCGGCGGGCGGCTCGCTGGACGAGTCGTCGGCGGCGTCGAGCCCGCTCGAGACGGTGGACGCGCGGGTGGATGAGCTTCTGCGCGTGCTCGCCGTGCGCGGCGAGTAGAGTTCCCGGCCGATGGCGGTGGCCGCGAACACGTACCGGAACTTCATCGACGGCGAGTGGGTCGACTCGGAGAGCGGCGAGCACTTCGAGAACACGAACCCGGCGACCGGCGAGCTGATCGGCTCCTTCCCGCGCTCGACGGCGAGCGACGCCGACCGGGCGGTCGCGGCGGCGCATCAGGCCTACCAGAGCTGGCGCCTCTACCCGGCGCCGAAGCGGGCCGAGATCCTCTTCAAGGTTGCCGAGCTCCTGCGCGACCGCAAGCCCGAGCTGACCCGCACCATGACCCAGGAGATGGGCAAGGTGCTGGCCGAGGCGGGCGGCGACGTGCAGGAGGGCATCGACATGACCTACTACATGGCCGGCGAGGGCCGGCGCATGTTCGGTCAGACGGTGCCCGCGGAGATGCACGACAAGTTCGCGATGAGCGTGCGCCAGCCGATGGGCGTCGTCGCGGTCATCACGCCGTTCAACTTCCCGATGGCGATCCCGACCTGGAAGCTGATGCCGGCGCTCGTCACCGGGAACACGGCCGTCTTCAAGCCCGCCGGCGACACGCCGCTGCTCGGCGAGATGCTCGTCCAGATCTTCGAGGAGGCGGGCCTCCCGAAGGGTGTCATCAACATCGTGCACGGCGGCGGCGCGACCGTCGGCCAGCGGCTGCTCGAGCACCCGGACGTGAAGATCGTGACGTTCACCGGCTCGAAGGAGACGGGCATCCACGTCGCCCGCACCGGCGCCGAGACCCTGAAGCGCATCCACCTCGAGCTCGGCGGCAAGAACGCGATCATCGTGATGGACGACGCCGACCTCGACAACGCGGTCGACGGCATCCTGTGGAGCGCGTTCGGCACGAGCGGCCAGCGCTGCACCGCGGCCAGCCGGGTGATCGTGCACGAGCGCGTCTACGACCCCCTGGCGTCCAAGCTCGTCGAGCGAGCCGAAGCCTTGAGGATCGGCAACGGCCTCGACCCCGACGTCGACGTCGGCCCGCTGATCAACCGGGCGGCGCTCGACAAGGTCGACCGCTACACCGGCATCGCCCGCGACGAGGGCGCCGACATCCTCACCGGCGGCGAGCACTACCGCAACGGCGAGAAGGGCTTCTTCTACCGGCCGACGATCTACGGCAAGGTCGACCGCGACATGCGCGTCGCCACCGAGGAGATCTTCGGGCCGGCGACCGCGCTCATCAGCTGCCGCGACCTGGAGGATGCGATCGCGATCTCGAACCGGGTCGAGTACGGCCTCTCGAGCGCCATCTACACCGACGACGTGAACTCGGCGTTCCGGGCCATCCGCGACCTCGACACGGGCATCACCTACATCAACGCGGGCACGATCGGCGCCGAGATCCAGCTGCCGTTCGGCGGCACGAAGTACACGGGGAACGGCCACCGCGAGGCGGGCACGGCCGCGCTCGACACCTACACCGAGTGGAAGTCCGTGTACGTCGACTACTCCGGTAAGCTCCAGCGGGCGCAGATCGACAACCAGCCGTCATGAGGCTGACGGAGCTCCACGCCGACCTGCAGACGCTGCGGGAGAACCTGGCCGCCGAGCTCCAGTCCATCAACCGCTACGAGGCCCAGGCGTTCTCCCTCGCGGACGAGGGCGCCCAGGAGGTCGTGCAGCGGATCGCCGACGACAAGAAGGAGCACGTCGCCCGGCTGCTCGACCTGCTGCGCCGCCTCGACGTGAAGCAGCGGGAGAAGATCGAGCGGTTCGGCCCGGCCGCGTGATCGCGCGGATGTGGGTGGACGGCGGCGCTCGGGGCAACCCCGGCCCGGCCGCCGTCGGATACCGGATCGAGGACGAAGCCGGCGACGTGCTGGCCGAGGACGGGCACGCCATCGGCGTCGCCACGAACAACGAGGCCGAGTACCGGGCGCTGATCGCGGCCCTCGAGCGAGCCGCCGTTCTGGGCGCGACCGAGGTCGAGGTGCGGTCGGACTCCGAGCTCTTGATGCGCCAGATGACGGGCCGCTACCGGGTCAAGAGCCCGCACCTGCGCACGCTCTGGGACGAGGCCCAGCGGGCGGCCGTTCCGTTCGAGCGGGTGCGCTACATCGAGGTGCGCCGCACCGAGAACACCGACGCCGACCGCCAGGTCAACCTGGCCCTGGATCGGGCGTAGGCCGGAGGCGCGCGGGTATACTGATCGCTCTCTTGCGGCTGTAGCTCAGTTGGCTAGAGCGTCTGCTTGCCATGCAGAAGGTCGAGGGTTCGAGCCCCTTCAGCCGCTTCAATTCCTGTCTCTGACAGGAATCCCCGCCGGGTCGAACGGGATCGAACCTCGCCCGGGTCGGGCCTAGTATCCCGCGCCGGCGGTCGGCGTCGAGCCCTACCCCTCCTCGTCCTCCGCGGGCGGGAGGAGGTCATCTAGGAGGTCGCTCACCAGCTGGAGGACGGTCGTAGCCTGATCCTGCAGCGTGACGCCGAGGGAGCGCACCTCGGGGTACTGCATCCTCTGCAGCGTGTGACCGGTGTCCAGGAGCCGGTCGCCGACGCTGATCAACTCGCCGATCGCGGGCGTTTCGGGCTCCGGCGGCAGGCGTGCCCACAGGCCGTGCTCCGGCGTGGGCTCGGGTTCGTCGTCATCGTGTTCCATGCCCCCGGGCTACGCGGTCGGCCGGACGGTCACCGGGCCCGGTGCGTCGAGCGCACAACGGGCCCGCAGCGTCTCACCGTTCACTCCACGCGCGTGAACGCTGGACCTATGGTTGGGATTGTTGACCCCGCAACTACCCAGGAGACCACCATGACCGCTCGCCCCACCACGACGCCCCGGCCTTCCGAGCGTGCCCGCCGGCTCACCGGCCGCCAGGATCACGCCTCCACGACGAGGGCGAGCCGGCGGTCGTCATCGAGGACGATGCCTTCATCGGGCCGAACGTCACCATCCTGCCGAACGTCACGATCGGTCGCGGCGCGGTGGTGACGGCGGGGAGCGTCGTCAGCCGGTCCGTGCCGCCCCTCACGATGGTGCAGGGCGTGCCGGCGAGGCCGGTCGCGCGGTGCGGTGTGGCGCTCGGGATGCGGACCCCGCTGAAGGAGTTCTACCGGCAGCTGCGCCCGATCCGGCCGGCCTCGAAGACCCACGACGGCCCCGGTCGGCAACCCCGCGAGCATCGTCCGGCTAGATAGGATCGCGCCGTGCCGATCGAGCGCGTCAACGGCGTCGACCTCCACTACGTGCAGTCCGGTGAGGGAGACGACGTGCTGCTGCTGTGCGGCCTCGGCGACGACGTCGCGGCATGGGACGCCCAGGTCGGCCCGTTCGGCGAGCGGTACCGGGTCACCGTCGTCGACAACCGCGGCGTCGGCCGCTCCTCGCTGCCCGACGGCGAGTTCACCGTCCGCGACCTGGCCGCCGACGCGATCGGCCTCTGCGACGCCGTCGGCGTCGGGCCGGCGCACGTCATGGGCTTCTCGATGGGCGGCGCGATCACGCAGGAGCTCGCGATCGCCCGGCCCGACCTGGCCCGGAGCCTCGTGATCGTCGGGTCGTGGGCCTTCTCCGATCGCCTCTTCCGGACGTTCATCGAGAGCTCGGCGTACTTCGCCGGCATCGCCGACGACGACCGCAAGTTCCTCATGTACTTCCTCGCCTCGACCTACTCGAAGGCCGTGTTCGAGGACGGTCGCGTCGACTCGTTCTGCGAGGCGATGCTGAACAACCCGCATCCGCAGTCGGCCGAGGCGTTCCAGCGCACCGCGCGGGCGATCCTCGGCCACGACACCCGCGACCGGCTCGGCGCCATCGCCCTGCCGACGCTCGTCCTCTACGGCGAGGAGGATGTCATCTGCCCGCCGCGGCACTCGCACGAGATCGCCGCCCTCATCCGCGGTGCGCGACTGGTCGGCGTGCCGGCGCAGGCGCACCAGCCGTTCCAGGAGGACCCGGCGGCGTTCAACGAGACCGTGCTCGAGTTCTGGGCGTCGGTGTGACTCGAAGGAGGGACCTGTGATCGCACGGATCTGGCGGGGCGCGGTGCGGCCCGAGGACGCGGACGAGTACGCCGCGTACATGCGTGACACGGGCGTCGGCGAGTACCGGACGACGCCGGGGAACCAGGGGGCCTGGATCCTGCGCCGCCGCGTCGGCGCCCTGACCGAGGTCGTGGCCTTTTCGCTCTGGGACGACATGGACGCAGTCCGCGGGTTTGCCGGCGATGACCCGTCGCGGGCCGTCTACTACCCGGAAGACGATCGCTGGCTGGTGGAGCGCAGCGATGTCGTCGAGCACTACGAGGTCGACTAGAACGGGCGGCGGGAGCTCTCCGGCGCGCCCGGCTCCCAGTCCGGGAACGGCGCGTAGGCGTCCTTGCCGCTGTCGGTGTCGGCCTCGACGCTCACCCCGTGGCGCAGCGCGAGCTCGTCGCGCAGGTAGACCGTGTTCCCGCGGTGCTCGCGGGCGCCGGCCATGAAGACGACGCACGGCTCCGGGCCGGCGCCGACGACGATGTGCGCCGTGCCGGGCGGGCAGTGCAGGAAGTCCCACGCCCGCAGCCGCCGCTCCTCGCCCTCGACGATCGCGATGCACTCGCCCGAGAGCACCAGGAAGTCCTCCTGGTCGTCCTCACGGTGGTAGAGGCCGCTCGAGCCGCCCTCATGGAGGACGGCGATCGTGTAGCCGATCTGCGGGAACGAGACCTCGTCCGTCTCGATCACGCACGCCGAGCCGAACTTGGGGCTGTGCATCCAGGCGGCGTCGCGGACGTTGACGACGAACCATCCGTCGGTGACCGGCCCCCGGCCGTACTTCGTGTCCTCGACCCGCGCCTCGTCCACCCCGTCACGATACCCGTCTGGCAACATTCCCAGCTCCCGCCACCAGGAGGTCTCGATGATCGAGGTCGAGCGAGTCGACTACATCGCAGTTCCCACGCAGGACGTCGACCGGGCGAAGCGTTTCTACGGCGAGACGCTCGGGCTCCCGCACGAGAAGGACACGCCGGTCGGCGCCGAGTACCGCGCCGGCCAGGTGACCGTCGGGATCGTGAAGTCCGCGGACGTGGGCCTCGAGTTTGCGCCCAACCCGGCCGGCTTCGCGCTTCGGGTGCCCGACGTCGACGCCGCCCGCGAGCACCTGGCGGACGCCGGCGTGGAGCTGACCGAGGTGTACGACACGGGTGTCTGCCGGCTCGCGTTCTTCAGCGATCCTGACGGGAACCGGCTCGTGCTGCACCGCCGCTACGCGCCGTAGAGACCCAGTTTCTGCCAGCATCCCCCGTCCGGGGGTCGGAGCATCCGGGGAAAGCACGGACACTGAGAGTGGAGGCGCCCACCCCGGGGCGCCCCGATCATCCGAAAGACCCGCTCCGTGCCAGAACGGCCCCTGCCCCAGCGCGACCTCGCCGGGCGCCTCGCGTCCTACGAGACCCTCTTCGACATCTCCCGGATGCTGCTCGTCTCGGTGACCCAGGACGAGCTCTTCGAGCGCATCTCGTCCGAGCTCAACCGGCTCGTGCCCGTCGACGCGCTCACGATCTACCGCGTCGACGAGGTTGCGAGCCAGATCGTGCCCGTCCACGCGCGCGACCAGTGGGCCGACGAGATCATGGCGGCCCCGCTCGCGCTCGGCGAAGGCCTGACCGGGTGGGTGGTCGAGCATCGCGAGCCCGCGAACATCACCGCGGCGGAGCGCGATCCGCGCATCGCCGTCGTGCCCGGCACGCCGGAAGATGAGCCCGAGGCGATCATCTCGGTGCCGCTCGTCGTCCACGACCACCCGATCGGCGCGCTCAACACGTACCGGCTGGGGGAGGGGGTGGAGTTCTCGGCCGACGAGTTCGTGCTCGTCCAGCAGTTCGCCGCGGTGGCGGCGCTCGCGCTCGAGAACACGCAGAACCGGACCCGGCTGCTGCACGAGGCCCAGACCGACTGGCTCACCGGGCTCCACAACCACCGCGTGTTCCACGAGCGCCTGCACGACGAGCTCGAGCGGGCCGAGCGCTACGGCCGCCCGGTGTCGCTGATGGCCTTCGACCTCGACGACTTCAAGCTCCTGAACGACGTCCACGGCCACCAGGAGGGCGACCTCGTCCTGCGTCGCGTCGCCGCCGCCGCGCGCGAGGAGCTGCGCGGCTCGGACCTCGCCTGCCGGGTCGGCGGCGAGGAGTTCGCCATCATCCTGCCGGAGGCGGGCAAGCGCGCCGCGCGGGCCGCGGCCGACCGTCTGTGCGCGCGCGTCCGGGCGCTGCCCGGCGCCCGTGCCGTCACCGTCTCGTGCGGGGTCGCCAGCTATCCGGCCGACGCCGCCGACGCCACGGAGCTCGTCGCCGGCGCCGACGCCGCCCTCTACGCGGCCAAGGAGCGGGGCAAGGATCGCGCGGCCAGCTTCTCGGCCGCAGTCCTCGCCCACCGCGCGCGTCGCGCGACCCGGGCGAACGGCGAGGAGTCGCTCGCGTCGCTGCGGCTGCTCGGCGCGGTCGCCGACGTCCTTCCCGGCATCGCCGCCGCCGCCGAAACGTCTCCCCAGGCGGTCGCCGCCCGGATCGCCGAGGCGGTCGTGCAGGCCATGGGCGCCGACGCCGCCATCGTCCTCGGCGCCGGCCCCGGCGGACGCGAGCGGGTGCTCGCCGCCCGCGGCATCCGCAACGCCCGCTCGGTGGCGCTGGCCGCGGCGCTCGCGCCTCCGGCCGACCCGACCGGGCTCGACGTGGTGCGCAGCAACGAGCTTCCCGCCGTGAGCGCCGACGCCGCCGCGCGCCACGTGCACGTCGTCACCGCACCCCTGGACGAGGGCCGCCTGGCCGTCGTCTGCGCCGAGCCGGCGCGGGCGGTGCTCGACGCGATCGCGGCCCTGGCCGCGCAGGGCGGGCTCGCCCTCGGGCATGCCCGGCTGCTCGCCGGCCGCCGCAAGGGCGAGACCGGCGAGCGCCGCGGGCTTCGCAGCGCCGGCGGCTGATCCGCCGCGCTGGGGTTACGACGCGCTGCGGTCGAGGTCGAGCGCGCACGAGTTGATGCAGTAGCGCTGCCCGCTCGGGCCGGGACCGTCGTCGAAGACGTGGCCGAGATGCGACCCGCACTTCGCGCACGTCACCTCGGTGCGGATCATGAAGTGGCTCGTGTCGCGGTGGAGCTCGACGTTGGCCGCGACGGCCGGGTCGGTGAAGCTCGGCCAGCCGGTGCCCGACTCGAACTTCGTGTCGGAGCTGAAGAGCTCCGCTCCGCAGCCGGCGCAGCGGTAGATGCCGTCGTCCTTCACGTCGACGTACTCGCCGGTGAAGGGCCGCTCGGTGCCCTTCCTGCGCATGATGTCGTACTGCTCGGGCGAGAGCTTGTCCCGCCATTCCTGCTCGGTGGAGGGGATGTTGTGAGTGCTCATGCTGCTCCGTCTCGCTCGGGGGCCAAACGTTACGCCGGCCGTGATTCTAGGCGTCCATCACCCCTGCCGGATGATGCCGGAGCTTCACCGATCGGGAACATTCCCCCGGCTGTGATCGGCGATCGCCCATGACCGAAGCTGCGCCGCCCGGCGAGGCCGGGGAGAAGGCCGGCAGCCAGCGGCTCGCCATCCTGCTCGCGATGGCGATGTTCGTGCTCGTGGTCGACACGTCGCTCATGAACGTCTCGATCGCGGCGGTGGTGCACGACCTGCATACGACGGTGAGCAGCGTGCAGTCCGCGATCGCGCTCGAGGCGCTGGTCTCGGCGGCGTTCATCCTGATCGGGAGCAAGGTCGGCGACCTGATCGGGCGCAGGCGGGCCTACGTCATCGGCCTGCTCGGGTACGCCACCGGAGCGGCGGCGATGGTGGTCGCCCAGTCCGTGGCCGTGATCGTCGTCTTCTGGGCCGTCGTGGGCGGGATCGGGGCGTCGCTCCTGCTGCCCGCGATGCAGTCGCTGATCCACGGCAACTTCCAGGGCGGGGCCCAGAAGCGGGCATACGCCCTGGTCGGGGCCGCAGCCGCGATCGCCGCAGCCGTCGGGCCGCTCCTGGGTGGCTTCATCACGACCTATCTCTCGTGGCGGCTCGGGTTCCTGATGGAGGACGTGATCATCGCGATCGTGCTGCTGAACATCCGGCTCGTCCGCGACGTGCCCTACACCGGCCCCCGCGCCGTCGACCCGGTCGGTGCCGGCCTCTCGGTGCTGGGCATGGGCGGCGTCGTGCTGAGCATCCTGGTGTGGCAGGAGGGCGGCGAGGCCGTCGGGGCGTTGCTGGTGACCGGCCTGGTCGCGCTCGGCGCGCTCGTCTACTGGCTGATGCGCCGCAAGCGCCAGGGCGAGGCGACGCTGCTCGACCCCGACCTGTTCACGTCCAAGGTGTTCCGGTTCGGGATCTCGCAGCAGATGCTCCAGCAGATCGCGCTCGGCGGCCTCATGATCGCGCTTCCGATCTACCTGCAGATGGTGCTCGAGTACTCGGCCATGGAGGCCGGGCTCTCGCTCGCACCGCTCTCGCTCACCATGTTCGCGATGGCGCTCCTGGCGGCCCGCAGGGCGGGGAAGCGGCGGCCGAGCAGCATCATCCGGGTGGGGTTCGGGCTGCTCGTGCTCGGGCTGGTCGTGCTGATCCCGATCGTGCCCCGGGCGCACTCCGGCTGGTACCTCGTCGTGCCGCTGGTGATCGCGGGGATGGGGTTGGGGCTGCTCGTGTCGCAGCTCAACAACTACACGCTGGCGCCGATCTCGGAGGAGCGGGTCAGCGAGGCCGCCGGCGTGAACTCGGCTGCCGGATCGTTCGGGCTCTCGTTCGGGCTGGCGTTCGCGGGCGCCATCATGCTGGCGACCCTCTCGATCAGCTTCACCCACATGGCGGACTCGAGCAGCGTGCTCTCGCCGGCCGAGCAGCAGCAGGTCTCAAAGGCCCTCGAGCACGACGCCGAGGTGATGCGGAACACGCAGCTCCAGAAGCAGATCGCCGACCAGCCGCCGGCGACCCAGGACGAGATCATCCGCATCAACACGGACGCCCGCCACATCGCCCTTCAGGTCGCCCTGCTCGTCCCGCTCGTCGCCGCCCTGATCGGCCTCTTCGACGCGTTCCGCATGGTGCGCATCCCCGAGCCGACCCCATCGGCTGCGGTCGAGGGCATGGCCCTCGGCTGAGAGAGGCGACGACCGGAGTCGAACCGGTGTACGCGGCTTTGCAGGCCGCTGCCTAAGCCACTCGGCCACGTCGCCCAGCGAGAGCGAAGGCTACCAGCGGGGCGTCCCGGAACGACGAAGGGGCCTGGCCCCGTCCGCAGGCGGGGCCAGGCCCGGGTTCGCATGGTGCTGGATGCGGCTACTTGCCGCCGGAGAACGTCTGCATCAGGTTCAGCGCGGCCGGGCCGAGCGCGACCACGAACATCGACGGGAAGACGAAGAGCACGGTCGGGAAGAGCATCTTGACCGGCGCCTTCATCGCCTTCTCCTCGGCGGCCAGCTGGCGCCGCACGCGCATGTCGTGGGACTGCACCCGCAGGATGCGGGAGAGCGCGATGCCCAGCTGGTCGGCCTGGATGATGGCGCGGCAGAACTGCGACACCTCCGGGACGTCCACGCGGTCGGACAGGTTCTTCAGCGCCTCGGAGCGGCTCTCGCCGATCCGCATCTCGTGCAGGACGAGCCCGAACTCGTCGACCAGCGGGCCGACCATCCGCTCGGACAGCTTGGCGACGGCGGCGTCGAAGCCGAGCCCGGCCTCGACCGACACGCACAGCAGGTCGAGCACGTTCGGCAGCTCCATCTGCATCATCTCGCGGCGGCCGCGCACCTTCGCGTTGATGAAGAAGTCCGGCGCGATGTAGCCGATGGCCCCGCCGCCCAGGGCGACCAGCATGCCCATCGCGGCCGGAACCAGGCCCGAGACCAGGACGATCAGGCCGAAGCCGATGGCCGTGAAGACCAGGCCGCCCTTGAGCGCCAGGTACATCTGCGGCGACATCGAGCGGGCCAGGCCGGCGGCCATCAGCCGGTTGGCGATCTGGTTCGGGTCGGTGCGCGGCAGGAACTTGCTCGTCACCGCGGCGATCTTGTGCGTCAGGGGGCCGACGATGCGGTCGTTGACGCTCCGCCGCGTCTCCACCTCACGCTGTGTCTGGACGCCGTACCGCTTGGCCCGGCGGAGGGCCACGGCGACCTCGCGCTGGCGGACCGTGAGCCCGGACAGGAGGAGGTAGGCGGCGGCCCCGAAGAGGCCGACTGCGAGGATGATGAGAGTCATTCGGCTACCCCTTGAAGGAGACGATCTTGCGGATGATCACTCCGCCGATCGCCATCATCACCAGCGACACTCCGATGAGCGCCTTGCCGGCCGTCGAGGTGAACAGGATGGACATGTAGCCCGGGTTGAGGGCGAAGATGGCGAGGCCCATGAGGAACGGCATCGCCAGGAGCACGTAGGCGGACATGCGCCCCTGGGCGGTCAGCGCCTTCACCTTGCGGCTGAACTGCTGGCGCTGGCGGACCGTGTCGGCCACCATGTCGAGGATCTCGGCGAGCGAGCCGCCGACCGTGCGCTGGATGTTGACGGCCATGACGACGAACCCGAAGTTGGTCGAGTCCATCCGCTTGGCCATCGCCTCGAGCGC
The DNA here is from genome assembly GCA_036273515.1 of Gaiellales bacterium. Lineage (GTDB taxonomy): Bacteria > Actinomycetota > Thermoleophilia > Gaiellales > JAICJC01 > JAICJC01. The sequence goes on along the minus strand of DASUHM010000009.1, from coordinate 20,173 downwards.
CGCCTCGGACGTCATGCCGAGCTGGATCTCCTGGGCCACCCGGGAGAGCTCCTTCGAGGTGGGCTCGGCGCCCTCCTTGACGACGCTCGCGAGCGCCGAGTTGAAGGCGTGGCCGGCCTTGAGCGACGCGGCCAGGGTGATCAGGGTCTCCGGCAGCTGCGCCTCGAACGTGTTCAGGCGCTTGCGGGCCATGAACCGCACGAAGAGCGACGGCAGGGCGACGCCCACCGCGAGCGGGATCAGCTCGAGGAACCCGTTCAGGCCCAGCACGAACCGCCCGATCACGCCGAGCAGCAGCGCGGCGCCCATCTGGATGTACATGACCTCGGCCGTGCGCAGCGGGAGGTCCGCCTGCTCCAGCCGGAAGGCCATCTTCTTCCAGTAGTTGAAGGAGCCCGCGATCTTCTCCGTCGCGATGAACAGCTGGTGCAGCATGCTCACCTTGGCGGTGGCGGTGACGCCGGGGATCTCCATCGGCCGCTTCTTCGGCTCGGTGTAGGCCGCGATGCGCTTGTTGAGAGCCACGGCCGGGCGGGACGAGAGCAGCATGAGCGCCCCGAAGAGCACCAGGATCGCCGCGCCCAGGGCGACGCCGAGACGGCCGGCCGTCGACGTGGGTATGTGGATCAGCGGCTTGGACGCGCTGCCGGGGGCAGCGGCCTTGCCCGGCGCCTGCGCGGTCGCCGTGGCCGGATCCAGGCCGGGCACGGAGAGGCTCAGGTGGATCGGGGTCCCCTTGGGGACGAGGCTGTGGTACGTGAAGGTGAACGTCCCGCCGATCTCGGCCGAGATCCGGCCGTAGGCGGCGATCAGGGCCGTCCGGTTGGTGGCCTGCAGGAACTCGCCGCCCGTGTCATGGGCGAGCGTCTGCAGCGCCGAGGTGCCGTTGGCCGACCCCTCGATGCCGACCGCGTAGATGGCCGCGTGGGCCGCCTTCGCGGACGCCACCGCCTGGTCGATCGTGGCGGAGTCGTGCTCCGACGAGCCGTCGGTGAGCAGGACGATCGCCTTGCGATCGGCGTGCGTCGCCGCGAGCGCGTCGGCCGCCTCCTTGACGCCGCCGTAGATGGCGGTGCCCGGCTTCGGGTCGGTGGCGAGGTTCGAGATGCCGCTGGCCGCGGTGGCCGCGTCCGCCGGCAGCGCGACGGAGATGTACGGCCTGGAGCCGAAGGCGTAGACGCCCAGCGAGTCGTTCGACTGGGTGCCCTGCACGAACGTGGTCGCCGCGGCGATCGCGTCGGACAGCTTCTGGCCCTTCATGCTTCCGGAGGTGTCGATGATGAGCGCGACCGCCGAGCGGGCGCCGGCGTCCTGGCGGACGTCGGCGGCCGTCTGGCCGTTCTCGACCACCTGCAGGTCGGGCGTCAGGCTGGGGTCGGGCGTCTCCGCCGTCACCTTCACCGTCGGCCACGCGCTCGTGTCGACGTGCTTGATCGTGAGGCTGGGCGCGGACGCCGCCGCCGGCGCGGCCACCGCCAGGGCGGCGACGGAAACGAGCAGCAGCGTGCGCAGGCTGCGGCGGCCCATCACTGACCGACCGCCCGGCCGAAGATGGGCGCCGCTGCGCGCTCGCCCGTCTCGTCCTGGAAGAAGTTCGGCGGCAGGTTGACGCCGTTCGAGGCCATCTTGTCCAGGAAGTGCGGCTTGAGGCCGGTGCAGCTCAGGGGACCGAGCAGCCGGTGGCCGGCGTCCTGGTTCGCCGCGCCGTCCTCGACGGGCTTGGCGATGAAGATGTCCTGCAGCGCGATCACGTCCGACTCCATCCGCAGCACCTCGGTGACGTGCGTGATGCGGCGGGTGCCGTCGACCAGGCGGGAGACCTGGACGATGAGGTCGAACGCGCTCGAGATCTGCTCGCGGATGGCCCGGAGCGGGAGCTCGACGCCCGCGGTCAGCACCAGCGTCTCGGTGCGGGCCAGGGCGTCACGCGGGTTGTTGGCGTGAACCGTGGTGAGCGAGCCGTCGTGGCCGGTGTTCATGGCCTGGAGCATGTCCACGGCCTCGGGGCCGCGGCACTCGCCGACGATGATGCGGTCGGGCCGCATACGCAGGGTGTTGCGGACGAGGTCGCGGATCGTGACCTGGCCCTTGCCCTCGATGTTGGCCGGCCGCGACTCGAGCGTGATCACGTGCTCCTGCTTCAGCTGGAGCTCGGCCGCGTCCTCCACCGTGATGATGCGCTCGTCGGTCGGGATGGCCGCCGACAGCACGTTCAGGGTGGTGGTCTTGCCGGAGCCGGTACCGCCCGAGATCAGGATGTTCAGCTTGCCGCGGACGCACGCCTCCAGGAACTGGCCGGACTTGTGCGTGAGGGTGCCGAACTTGATCAGGTCCGCCATCGTGAAGGGGTCACGGCGGAACTTTCGGATGGTGAGCGAGGAGCCGCGCACCGCCAGCGGCGGGATGATCGCGTTCACGCGCGAGCCGTCCGGCAGGCGTGCGTCCACGTACGGCGAGGACTCGTCGATGCGGCGGCCGATCCGGCTGATGATCTTGTCGATGATCCGCAGCAGGTGGGCCTCGTCGACGAACTGGGCGTTCGTGCGGGTGATCTTGCCGTGGCGCTCGATGTAGACGGTCTTGTGGTCGTTGACCATGACCTCCGTGATCGAGTCGTCGCGGAGGAACGGCTCCAGCGGCCCGTAGCCGAGGATGTCGTCCGTGATCTGGCGGATGATCTCCTGCCGCTCCTGGCGGGTCAGCGGGGTCTTCTCGACCGCCAGCATCTCCGTCACGACCTCGTTGACCTTCTCCTCGAGGTCGGCCTCGGCCTTGCCGTCCGCGTTGAACAGACGGGGGCCGAGCCGGGGGATGATCTCCTTGTGGACCCGGGTCTTGAGCTCGGCGAAGGGATCCGCGACGACCGACGTGCGGTCGGCTTCCTCCGGCGCCTCTCCCTCCTTGGGATCGGTCGTGGCGACCTGGATGCGAGAGTGCAGCGACATCCGGTTACCTCACTCCCCGACGCTTCTTCTTGGCGTCGGCGGCGACCCGCTGGGGGATGAGCTTGTCGGCGATGTCACCCATCGACTTGACCACGCCCGCGCGCGGGTTGGCCAGCGCGACGGGCACTCCGCGGTTGACCGAGGACGGGACGTCCTTGTCGGCCGGGAGCTCGAAGGCCACCTTCAGGTCGAGCGCCCGCTCGACCTCGTTCTTCTTCAGGCCGACCTTGGAGCCGGTCTGGTTCAGAAGCAGGTGACGGCGGTCCTTCGGGTAGTGCAGCAGGTCGAGCGTCTGCAGGGTGAGCTTGACGTTCTTGATGGCGGGAACGTCCATCGAGGCGACCAGCAGGAGCTGGTCGGTGCGGTCGAGCGTCGAGAGCACCGGCCCGTGGAAGAACGGCGGCGTGTCGACGATGACGACGTCGTAGCTCTCCTTGGCCACCGCGAACAGGTGGCCGAGGCGCTCCTCGGTGACGAGCTCGGCGTCCTCGGGGCGCAGCGGCGCCGGCAGGACGTGCACGCCCGACTGGTGGGCCGTGACGTAGCCCGCCAGAGCCTCGGAGTCGAGCTCGCGCCGGGCCATGACCAGGTCGTAGATCGTCTTGTCCGGCTCGATGCCCATCATGATGGCCACGTCGCCGAACTGCAGGTCGAGGTCGAGCAGGAGCGTCCGCCGCTGGTGCTTGCGGGCGAACAGCACGGCCAGGTTGCAGGCGAGGGCGGTCTTGCCCGAGCCGCCCTTGGGCGAGAACAGGGTGACGACCTTGCCCTCGGCGTGCGCGGCGGCCTTGCCGGCGGCGCCGGCGGCCCGGCCCGCGGCCAGGGAGTGCGCCTTCTTGATGGTGAAGACGATCCCGTCGGTCAGCTGCGGGAGCAGGACGACGTCGTGGATGCCGGCCTGGAGGGCCTCCGACAGCAGGGTGTTCGCGCTGGCGGAGGTGACCAGGACGATCGGGGCGGCGGTGACCGCCCGGATCGCCTCGACCTCGGGGGTCGGGACGTGCTCGGTGGCGGTGGTGCCGTGCAGGATCACCTGCGCGGCGGACTCCGCCAGCTTCGCGCCCGCCTTGACCGGGTCGGCGGCCGTCCCGACGAGCTCGACGTCGGGGTGGTCTGCGAGGCCCTCGCGAACCTCCGCCAGACCGTTGGCGGCGCCGGTGATGAAGACCTTGATCGGGGACTGGTTGGTCATTAGTTCTTCGCTCCAGACACGCAGATGGGGAGGGAGTTCTTGACCTGCACCGCGGTCAGGCCGACGCCGAAGGTGGTGCACGGGGTGGCGATGGACGCGCCGGTGTCCTGGGCGCCGTGGCTGGGGCGCAGGGCCATCCAGAACTCACCGCCGCCGCGGATCAGCATCAGGTCGGGCAGCAGGTTCTGCGGGATGGCGAGGATCACGGCGTCACCGCCGCTGCCGTCGTCGGTGCCCGAGGCGCTGTTGGCGCCCGAGGCCGAGGTCAGCGGCACGCTCGCGACGCCGGTGTCGTAGGTGGAGAGCACCTCGACATTGGTGATGACGCGGCCGGCGACCGTCTGCTGCGAGTAGGTGCTGTTGTTGCGCGAGGACTGGATCGTCATCTCGCCGAAGATGTCGACGTGATCGCCGGCCTTCAGCGTGCCGCCGAGAACCCGGTTGGCGTTGAAGGCGAGCTGGACGGCGCGCATCGTGCCGTGGATCTGGTTCACGATCGCCGTGTCCTTGGAGTCCGAGAACATCGCAGGCGTGACCTGCGCGCCGGCGGTGATGTTCGTCGCAGTCGCGAGCGAGGTGTTCAGCGAGCTGATCGAGGTGAAGGCGCCGGGGACAACGTCCTTGGTGGCGACCTGGCGGGTCGTGAAGGCGCCGCCGTCGACCAGCGTGTTCAGCGGCGTGCCGGCGACGATGTCACCCTTGGAGACGACGACCGTCGTGGTCTTGATGCTCTGGTCGGCGTTGTGCTTGACGTTGCTCGTGTACATGATCACGAGACCCGCCGCGACGACGGCGAGGATCAGCGCGATCACGATGTTGCGGACGCTGTAGGACATGCGGCTGCCTCTCGTGGAAGACTCGGGGACGTTGAGCGGGACTCGTGGCCAGACACGTATCGGCAGTGCCGGCCGGGGGCTTTAGAAGGCGGAAAAGAGGAAGAAAGAGGTGGGACGGTGGAGCTGCCGCGGATGCGCGGCGGTCACTCCACCCGCATGGTGGTGGCCGACGTCAGCGTGCCCGACGAGACGACCACTCCCATGATGTTGATGGAGTAGGGGTACGTGGCGGTGACCGTGACGTCCGAGGACTGCGCGTACGCGTTGTTCGTGCACGTGCGGTTCACGGTCACGGTCAGGTTGGACTGGTTCAGGTCCGAGCCGGCCCCCTTGGCGGCCGAGACGGCGAGGCTGTCCACGGCCGTGCAGGTACCGGCCGTGCGGCTCACCGCCGCCTTGCGCGCGCCCTCGCGGGCGGCGCTCGTGACATCCATGTAGTTCACGAACACCTGGCCGAACTGGTAGATCGCGATCAGGACGAGCAGGAGCACGGGCAGGATGACGACGAACTCGACGACGGCCTGGCCGTCCTGGCGGTGTGTGTGGCGTCGGATCACGGGTGTGTGAGGGGAGTCCGGAGGGAGGTGAGGGCGGGCCCGCATGCGCAGGCCCGCCGTCGGTGCCTCGACGTCGGCTAGAGCGACGCGATGACGTTGTTCAGCGTGTTCTTGATGGCCGTGCTGAGCAGGCCCAGCGTGACCACCACGGCGATCGTGATGACGCCGAGGACGACGGCGTACTCGGCCATGGTCTGGCCGGCCTCGTCCTGCAGGGTCTCGACGGTCTCGTTCAGGTACTCGATCATGCGATCCTCCCGGGATGGGTCTCCGGGGGCAGGCCGCCCCCAGGTCTGTTTCGGCATACAGAGATGCGGGATTGAGCGGAAATGAGTCCACAGGCCGGAAATCACCTTTTGGGAGGTCTCCGGGCGCGATCGTGGGGTTCTCGGCCGGCCCCCGCGATGGGGCGGGGGAGCCGGTCCGGAGCGCTCTCGGCCGGGGCCTAGAGCGAGGCGATGACGTTGTTCAGCAGGTTCTTGATGGCGGTGCTTAGCAGGCCCAGCGTGACCACCACCGCGATGGTGATGACGCCGAGGACGACGGCGTACTCGGCCATCGTCTGGCCGGCCTCGTCGCTCACGTCGGCCTGAAGGCCGCGGATGAAGTCGGTCAAGGGGATTCACCTCCTCCGGAGGTCTCAGGGAACGGCGTAGGGGGACGTCTTGCAGAAAGCCGCTTCCCACTCAGGGTTGTTGCATTTCTGAATAATCGCAAGCGGGCCAGAGGAAGATCACCCTTTCGGTGGCCGGACGCCCGCGCCCGGCGATTCGGTATCGTCCGCGCCCGTGGCGACGATCATCGACGGCAAGCAGGTGGCGGCGGACGTGCGCGCGCGCGTCGCGAAGGACGCGGCGCAGCTGCGCGAGCGCACCGGACACACGCCCGGCCTGGTGACGATCCTGGTCGGGGAGGACCCGGCCTCGCAGGTCTACGTGCGCAACAAGATCAAGGCGTGTGAGGAGGCCGGCATGGCCTCGTTCCACGAGCCGATGCCGGCGACGTCGACGCAAGAGCAGGTCCTGGCGATGGTCGAGCGCTACAACGCCGACGACCGCGTCGACGGGATCCTGGTGCAGGCGCCGCTGCCGAAGGGGCTCGACTTCAAGCAGGTGCTCGAGCGGATCGACCCCGCCAAGGACGTCGACGGCTTCCACCCCCTGAACGTCGGCCGGCTCGTCGCGGGCCGGCCCGGCCTCGTCGCCTGCACGCCCGCCGGCGTCATGGAGCTGCTCGCCGCGACCGGGGTGGAGCTCGAGGGGGCCGACGCGGTCGTGGTGGGCCGCTCCGACATCGTCGGCAAGCCGGTGGCGCTCCTGCTCCTGCATCGCAGCGCCACGGTCACGGTCTGCCACTCGCGCACGCGCGACCTGGCCGCGGTCTGCCGCCGCGCCGACGTCCTCGTCGCCGCGGTCGGCCGCGCCCGCATGGTCACCGCAGACATGGTGAAGCCCGGAGCGACCGTCATCGACGTCGGGATCAACCGCACCGACGAGGGTCTGGCCGGCGACGTCGACTTCGGCCCGGTGGCCGAGGTGGCGGGCGCGGTCACCCCGGTTCCGGGCGGCGTCGGGCCGATGACGATCGCCATGCTGCTGCGCAACACGGTCGTCGCCGCAAACGCGCTTCACTCCGCCTGAAACAGCTCTGTCTCACGCTTCCGGGGACTTCGTTGCAAACGTCCGGAACCTGCTTTAGTGTTGCCCGATCCCGTCGCGCATGCGGGTGAAACAAGGAGAGGAAGCGAGTTGGCAGAAGGCACTGTGAAGTGGTTCAGCAACGAGAAGGGCTACGGCTTCATCCAGCAGGATGGCGGTGAAGACGTGTTCGTCCACTTCTCCGAGATCCAGGCCGACGGCTACAAGACCCTGAACGAAGGCCAGCGGGTCGAGTTCGACGTCGTCCAGGGGAACAAGGGCCTGCAGGCCAGCGGCGTTCGCGCCCTCGCGTAGTGGGTCGTCAGGCAACGTTCGCCAGGTCCCGGCGGCTGCAACCCATCGCATCGCGACGTCCTCGGTAGCTCGCGTGCGAAGCACGCGTCGCTTCCTGCGTCCTTGCGCTGCTCGGGTTTCGCTCGCCGTCGACACCAGCAACGTCACCTGACGACCCACGGCCCCGTGACCGGGGGCGGCGGCAGCGCTGCCCCCGGTACGCTCGTTGACTATCCTGCGCCGACGATGGCGATCTCGTCCGACGACGTGCTGCACGTTGCCCGGCTGGCGCGGCTGCGCCTGACCGACGAGGAGGTCGCGCGCATGACCGACCAGCTCTCCACGATCATCGGGCACGTCGAGCAGCTCTCGTCGCTCGACCTCTCCGGCGTCGAGCCGACGGCGCACGCGCTCGACCTGACGAACCAGGTGCGCGCCGACGAGTCGCGGCCGTCCTGGCCGCGGGACGAGGTGCTCGCGAACGCCCCCGATCCGGCCGACGGCGGCTTCCGCGTGCCGCCGACCGCATGACCGACACGCTCGGCCTGACGGCGGAGCGCTGCATCGGGCTCCTCGACGCGCGCGAGGTCTCCTGCCGCGAGCTCGCAACCGCCTACCTCGACCGGATCGAGGCGGCCGACGACGGCATCCACGCGTTCCTGCGCACCCGCCGCGACGCCGCCCTCGCCGAGGCCGACGGCTTCGACCGCGACGGGCGCACGGGCCTGCAGGGCGTGCCGATCGCGCTCAAGGACATCCTCTGCACGAAGGGCGAGGAGACGACCGCCGGGTCGCGCATCCTCGAGGGCTACATCCCGATCTACGACGGCGGCTGCGTCACGCGCGTGAAGGCGGCCGGCCTCGTGTCGCTGGGCAAGACCAACATGGACGAGTTCGCGATGGGCTCGTCGACCGAGAATTCCGGCTTCGGCGTGACCCACAACCCGTGGGACACGGAGCGCGTCCCGGGCGGGTCGTCGGGCGGCTCGGCCGCCGCCGTCGCCGCCGGCTTCGCGCCGCTCTCGCTGGGCACCGACACCGGCGGCTCGATCCGCCAGCCGGCCGCGCTGTGCGGGGTCGTCGGGATGAAGCCGACCTACGGCGCGGTCAGCCGCTACGGCCTGATCGCGTTCGCATCGTCGCTCGACCAGATCGGCCCGTTCGCGCTCACCGTCCGCGACGCCGCCCTGCTCATGCAGGTGGTCTGTGGCAAGGACGCGTGCGACTCGACCTCGGTCGAGCTGCCCGAGCCGATCGAGGTGCCGACGGCCGAGGACCTGCGCGGTGTCCGCCTCGGCATCCCGACCGATCTGCTGGCCCAGGGCATCGAGGCGGGCGTGCGCGAGGCGTTCGACGCGTCGATCGCCGCCGCCGAGGGCCTCGGCGCCGAGATCGTCGAGACGTCGCTGCCGCACGCCGGCTACGCGCTCCCGGCCTACTACCTGATCGCCCCGGCGGAGGCGTCGGCGAACCTGTCGCGGTTCGACGGCGTGCGCTACGGCATGCGCCTGACCGAGCCCGGCGACACCGTCCACGATATGTACGGGCGCACCCGCGCGGCGGGCTTCGGCGCCGAGGTGAAGCGGAGGATCATGCTCGGCACGTACGCGCTCTCCGCCGGCTACTACGACGCCTACTACGGCATGGCCCAGAAGGTGCGCACGCGCATCCGCGAGGACTTCACCGCCGCGTTCGCGGACGTCGACCTGGTCGTCTCGCCGACATCCCCGACGGTCGCGTTCCGGATCGGCGAGCGGGTGGACGACCCCTGGGCGATGTACGCGTCCGACGTCCTCACGGTGCCCGCGAACCTGGCCGGCCTGCCGGGGATCTCGATCCCGTGCGGCACGGCCGAGGGCCTGCCGGTCGGCTTCCAGATGATCGGCCCGGCGTTCGCCGAGAACCGCATCCTGGCCGCGGCGCATGCGCTCGAGGGCGCGATCGGCTTCGATCCCCGGCCCCCGGCGATGGCGGCGCGCGCATGAGCAACGCTCGCCTCCGGCTCGCGTTCGTGGGGGAAACCATGTTTCCCCCACGGGGCCCCCTTCTTCTGAAAGCGCGGGGAACCTCCCGGTTCCCCACACCCTTCCCCGCTCATTCGACGACCGTGGTCGCCGAATGAGCATGAACGGCTGGGAGGCCGTGATCGGCCTCGAGATCCACGTGCAGCTGAACACGGAGTCGAAGATGTTCTGCGCCTGCGCAAACGTCTTCGGCGCGGAGCCCAACACGCTCACCTGCCCGGTGTGCCTGGGCTATCCGGGCGCGCTGCCGACGATCAACGGCGGCGCGGTCGACAAGGCGATCCAGATCGGCCTCGCGCTCGACTGCGACATCGCCGGCCGGTGTCAGTTCCACCGCAAGAACTACTTCTATCCCGACAGCCCCAAGGCCTACCAGATCAGCCAGTACGACCAGCCGATCTGCATCCACGGACACCTGGACGTCGACGGCGGCCGGATCGGGATCACGCGCGCGCACCTCGAGGAGGACGCCGCCAAGCTCGTGCACGCGGGCGGCTCGGGCGGGCGCATCGCCGGCGCCGACTCGTCGGTCGTCGACTTCAACCGCTGCGGCACGCCGCTGGTCGAGATCGTGACCGAGCCCGACCTGCGCACGCCGGAGCAGGCGGTGGCTTTCCTCGGCCTCCTCAAGAACACCCTCCAGACCATCGGCGTCTCCGACTGCGACATGGAGAAGGGGTCGCTGCGCTGCGACGCCAACGTGTCGGTGCGGCGGCGGGGCGAGTCCGCCTTCGGCACGAAGACCGAGCTCAAGAACATGAACTCGTTCAAGTTCCTGGGCGAGGGCATGGCCGCCGAGATCCGGCGCCAGATCGAGCTGCTCGAGGCGGGCGGCGAGGTGCGGCAGGAGACGCTGCACTACGACCCGCAGGCGCGCGAGCTGCACGCCCGCCGCTCCAAGGAGGAGGCCGACGACTACCGCTACTTCCCCGAGCCCGACCTCGTCCCGCTCGAGCCGAGCGGCGAGACGGTGCGCCGCCTCCGGGATGCGATGCCGGAGCTGCCGGCGGCCCGGATCGCCCGCTTCCGCGAGGCCTACGGGCTGAGCGAGCAGGACGCGACCGACCTGAACGCCGCGCCCGAGACCGCCGACTACTTCGAGGCCGTGGCGAGGGCCAGCGGCGACGGCAAGGCCGCCTCCGACTGGGTGCGAAACCAGCCCGGCGCCGTCGGGACGATCCCGCCGGAGGGACTCGCGGGCATCATCGGCCTGATCTCCGCCGGAACGATCACGCCGACGATCGGCAAGCAGGTCCACGCGCTGCTCGAGGCGCAGCCCTCGGCCGACCCGGCGGCGCTCGTCGCCGACCGGGGCCTGGCGTCGATCGGCGACTCGTCGGAGCTCGAGGGGATGGTGGACGAGGTGCTGGCGCAGAACCCCCAGTTCGTCGAGCAGTTCCGGTCGGGCAAGGAGGGCGTGATCAACGCGCTCGTCGGCCAGGTGATGAAGCAGACGCGCGGCCGCGCGGACGCCCGCCAGGTGCAGCAGTTGCTACGCGACCGCCTGAAAACCGGGGTCTGACCCCGAACGGGGGCCGTTGCAATCTTGTTGCAGGTTTGTGACCGGGGTCTGACCCCGGGATCCGACGGTCGCAATACGATTCGGCGCGCGTGGACGGCAAGCGCTACCTGATCACCCCCGGCCCGACCCCGGTGCCGCCCGAGGTCGTCGCCGCGGAGTCCGCGCCGCTGCACCACCACCGCAGCCCTGACTTCCGCGCCCTGCTGGGCGAGACGATCGAGCGGCTGAAGCGCATCTTCGAGACCGAGCACGACGTCCTGCTCTTCACCGGCTCGGGCACCGCGGCCATGGAGTCGGCGATCGCGAACCTGCTCTCGCCCGGCGACCGCGCCGTCGTCGCGTCGGCCGGGAACTTCGGCGAGCGCTGGCTGAAGCTGGCGCGGGCCTACGGGATCGAGCCGGTGCACGTCGAGCACGAGTGGGGCGAGCGGCTCGACCCGGGCCGCATCGCGGCCGCGGCCGGCGAGGGCGAGACCGTCGCCGTCTACGTCACCCAGTCCGAGACGTCGACCGGCGTCGTTCACGACATCGAGGCGATCGCCCGGGCGGTCACGCCCACCGGCGCGCTCGTGGTCGTCGACGCCGTCTCGAGCCTGGGCGGAGTGGAGCTCGCGACCGACGCCTGGGGTGTCGACGTCGCGGTGGCCGGCTCGCAGAAGGCGCTCATGTGCCCGCCCGGCCTGGCGTTCGCATCGGTCTCTCCGCGCGCGTGGGAGCGGGCCGGCCGGGCAACGCTCCCGCGCCACTACCTCGACTGGCGGGTCGCAGCCGACTCGCAGGCCAAGAACGACACGGCGTTCACGCCCGCCGTCACCATCATCGCCGCCCTGCACAGGGCGCTCGAGCTGATCGAGGCGCGCGGCAAGGAGGCCATCTGGGCGCATAACCGCCGTCTTGCCCGCGGCGCCCGCGAGGGCGTGAAGGCGCTCGGCCTCGGCCTGTTCGGCCCCGACGACGACACATCGGCGATGGTCACCGCGTTCCGGATGCCGGACGGGATCGACGGGCAGCGGTGCTACAGCGTCCTGCGCGACCGCCACGGCATCGTCCTCGCAGGCGGCCAGGGCAAGCTGCGCGGCCGGATCATGCGCATCGGCCACATGGGCTACATGAACGAGTTCGACATCGTGACGGCCCTCGCCGGCCTCGAGCTGGCGCTGGCCGAGCTGGGCTACACGGCACCGGCGGCCGGCGCGGGGGCGGCCCGCGCGATCGAGGTGTTCGCGTCGCCGTGACGAGCGTCCTCGTGACCGAGGAGATCGCGCAGGCCGGTGTCGACCTCCTGCGGGGGCAGTTCCAGGTCGACGTCGAGCTCAACCCCAGGCCGGACGACCTGGCCGGCCGCATCGGCGCCTACGACGCGCTGATCGTCCGCAGCGCGACCAGCGTCTCGGCCGGCCTGCTCGAGCACGCGGGAAACCTGAAGGTGATCGGCCGGGCGGGCACCGGCGTCGACAACGTCGACGTGGCCGCCGCCACCCGCCGCGGGATCATCGTCGCGAACGCCCCCGGCTCGAACATGGTGGCCGCCGCCGAGCACGCGTTCGGCCTGCTGCTCGCCATCGCCCGCAATATCCCGCAGGCGCACGCCGCGCTGACGCAGGGGCGGTGGGAGCGCAAGCGCTTCGGCGGCGTCGAGCTGGCCGACAAGGTGCTCGGCGTCGTCGGCTTCGGCCGCATCGGCCAGCTGGTCGCGGCCCGCGCCCGCGCGTTCGAGATGCGGGTGGTCGTGTTCGACCCGTTCGTCTCGGCCGAGCGCTGCCGCGAGCTGCAGGTGTCGTCGGCGTCGCTCGAGAACCTGCTGCTCCAGTCCGACTTCGTCACCCTCCATGCGCCGCTCACGCCCGAGACCCGGCACCTGATCGACGCGGAGCGGCTGCACCTGATGAAGCCGGGGGTGCGGATCGTGAACGCCGCCCGCGGCGACCTGGTCGACCTCGACGCGCTGGCCGAGGCGCTCCGGTCGGGGCAGGTGGCCGGGGCGGCGCTCGACGTGTTCCCGGAGGAGCCGTACACCGCGGGGCCCATCCTCGGCCTCGACAACGTCGTCGTCACCCCGCACCTGGGTGCCTCCACCCAGGAGGCGCAGGACCGGGCCGGCGTGATCGTGGCCGAGCAGGTGGCCGCCGCCCTGCGCGGCGAGCTCGTCCCGAACGCCGTGAACATCCCCCAGGTACAGGCGGACGAGATGGAGGTGCTCGGCCCGTATCTGCCTGTCGCGACGCAGCTCGGCCGGCTCGCGGTCGGGCTCTGCGAGCATGGGCTCGAGCGCATCGACGTCACCTACGACGGCGCGCTCGCGGAGCACGACACCCGCCTGCTCACCGCGGCGGTGATCATGGGCGCGTTCCAGAGCCGCTCCGACGAGCCGGTGAACCTCGTGAACGCGCGGGCCGTCGCCGAGTCGCGTGGGATCGCCGTCACCGAGGGCCAGTCCCGCTCGCCGGGGGACTACACCAGCCTGATCCGCGTCTCGTGCGGCGACGGCCAGACCGTGTCGGGGACGACGATCGGCCGCGAGAACCGGCCCTGGCTGGTCGAGGTCGAGGGCTACCAGCTCGAGATCGAGCTCGCCGGCCACATGGTGGTCATGCTGAACGACGACAGGCCCGGCATCATCGGCCGCGTCGGCACCGCATTCGGCGAGGACGGCGTGAACATCGCCAACATGAGCGTGTCGCGCAACTTCCGCGGAGAGCGGGCCGCCATGGTGCTGGCACTCGATGTGACCCCGGCGCCGTCCGTCATCGAGCACCTGAGCGCGCTCGACGGCGTGCACCACGTGCGGTCGGTCGATCTGGACGGCGCCGGCAGCTAGCCGCGCTGCCCCTCAGCGGCGCGTCGCCCGCACGACCACCGCGACAAATGGCATGTCGAACGTGTGCCGATTGGCGAGCGCGGGATGCTCGTCCGCGAGCCGCACGACCCCGTCGAGCGCCTCCTCGCGCTCGGCCTCGGGGAGCACCGCGATCCGGCTGGTCGACGCCGCCCACTGCCGCAGCCGGGCGCGGTCGAACGGCACCGGGTTTCGGAACTCGCGCCGCTCGCCCGCGCTGAAGCGGTCGCTCTCGAGCGGCCGCTCCGAGATGCCCCGCGAGACCGCGAGAACGTCGGCTGCGCCGCGCAGCGCCACCGTCAGGTCGGCCACCCAGGGGACGCTCTCGTCGCGCAGGTTCCAGACCAGGCCGAGCATGCCGCCGGGGACGAGCACGCGCGCAATCTCGGCCAGCGCGGCCGGCCCGTCGAACCAGTGGAAGGCCTGGCCGACGAACACGGCGTCGGCGCTCGCGCCCGGCAGCGGCATCCGCTCGGCCGTCCCGTCGACGGCCCGCACCGCCGGCAGCGCCCGCTCGAGCTCGGCGCGCATGTTCGCGAGCGGCTCGACCGCGGTGACGTCGCCGCCGGCAGCGACCAGCACCTCGGTCAGCTTGCCCGTCCCGGCGGCGAGGTCGACCACCCGCAGGCCCGGCGCCGCCTCGAGCACCCACTCGACCGCGGCGGCCGGGTAGGACGGGCGCGCCTTCTGGTAGACGTCCGCCACCCGATCGAACGATCTGGCCTGATCGGCGTGGGAGTCCGACATCGGTGGAAGGCTAGTGACCGCCTGCATACCGGCCATTCCGGTACCATCATCGCCGAGGAACCGAGACTCGAAAGGACGCGTCCTGCCATGCAAGCCACCGAGAAGATCTGGCGCAACGGAAGCTTCGTCTCGTGGGAGGACGCCAACGTCCACATCCTCACGCACGCCCTCCACTACGGGACGGGCGTCTTCGAGGGCATTCGCGCCTACGACACCCCGAAGGGCTCGGCGGTCTTCCGCCTGACCGACCACCTCGAGCGCCTGCGCCGCTCGGCCGCGCTGTACCAGATGGATCTCGGGTACAGCGTGCCGGAGCTGGCCGCGGCGGTGCACGAGACGGTCGGCGTCAACGGCGTGCCATCGTGCTACGTCCGCCCGATCGTCTTCCGCGGCGCCGGCCCGATGGGCCTCTACCCGGGCGACAACCCGGTCGAGGTGGCCATCGCCGTCTGGCCGTGGGGCGCCTATCTCGGCGAGGAGGCGCTCGAGCACGGCGTGCGTTGCAAGGTGTCGAGCTTCCGCCGGATCGGGCCGAACACGCTGCCGCCGACGGCCAAGGCGACCGGCCAGTACATCAACTCGGTGCTCGCGAAGCTCGAGTCGTCGCGGGCGGGCTACGACGAGGCCATCCTCCTGAACGAGGAGGGCTACATCGCCGACGGCTCGGGCGAGAACGTGTTCGTCGTCCGCGACGGGGTGCTCTACACGCCGCCGACAACCGCGTCGTGCCTGCCCGGGATCACGCGCGAGACGGTGATGCGGATCGCGCACACCCTGGGCTTCGAGGTGCGCGAGGTGAACCTGGTGCGCACCGACCTCTACTTCGGCGACGAGGTGTTCCTCTGCGGCACGGCCGCCGAGGTGACGCCGGTCGCGTCGGTCGACGACCATCCCACCGGCCCGCGCGGCCCGGTCACGAAGCAGATCCAGGACACGTTCTTCGCCATCGTCGGCGGGCAGGACGACCGCTTCGCCGACCTGCTCGAGTACCCGGTCAGCGCGGCCGTCTAGCACCGTGGTCACGACCCGCTCGATCCCGCTGGCGCGTCCGTACCTCGACGGGCGGGAGGAGGAGCTCGTCCTCGACGTCCTGCGGTCGGACAGCCTGGCCTGCGGCCCGGTGGGGCCGCAGTTCGAGCAGGCGTTCGCCAACCGCGTCGGGACGCAGCACGCCGTCGCCTGCTCCAGCGGGACGGCCGGGCTGCACGTCGCGCTCCACCGCCTGGGCATCGGGCCCGGCGACGAGGTGATCACGTCGAGCTTCTCGTTCGTCGCCTCGGCCAACGTGATCCTGTTCGAGCGGGCGAAGCCGGTGTTCGCCGAGATCGACGAGCGCACCTTCAACGTCGACCCCGCGGCGGTCGAGGAGGCGATCACGCCCCGGACGAAGGCGATCATCCCGGTGCACATCTTCGGCTACCCGTGCGACATCGAGCCGATCACGAAGATCGGGAGGCGCTTCGGCCTGCCGATCATCGAGGACGCGTGCGAGGCGATCGGCTGCACGGTGAACGGCCGCGGCGTCGGCACCCACGGCAACCTGGCGGTGTGGGGCTTCTATCCGAACAAGCAGCTCACCACCGGGGAGGGCGGCGCGATCACGACCGACGACCCGGACGCCGCCCGCGAGCTGCGCAGCCTGGTGAACCAGGGCCGCTCGGACAACGGCGACTGGCTCGTCCACCAGCGGCTCGGCTTCAACTACCGGATGGACGAGATGTCGGCCGCCGTCGGCGTGGCCCAGCTCGAGAAGCTCGACATGCTGCTCGACCGCCGCCGCCGGATCGCCGAGCGCTACGACGAGCTGCTCGCCGGCATCGACGGCCTCGAGACGCCCTACCGCGGCCCGCAGCCGCGCAGCTGGTTCATCTATTACGTGCGCCTCGCCCCGGAGATCGACCGCGCCGCCGTCTCGGCCGCGCTGGCCGACCGCGGCGTCGCCACCCGGCCCTACCTGCCGGCGATCCATATGCAGCCGACCTACCGCGAGCGGTTCGCGTACGGCCCGGGGATGCTCCCCGTGACCGAGCGGGTGTCCGCCTCGACGCTGGCGCTCCCGTTCTACGTCCAGCTCGAGGACGACGACCTCGCCTACGTCGCGAACGCGCTGCGCGAGGTGCTGGCGGAGCAGTGACGGCCTCCGGAGCGCCGATGGTGTTCCTGGGCTACGGCAAGTTCGTGCGCGCGGACCGCATTTACGCGCTCGAGCCGATCGAGGGCGAAGACCGCGGCGACGGGCGGCGGACGAGGGTGTGGATCGACGGGATGGCCGAGCCGATGGTCGCCTCCCGCACCGAGCGCACGATCCTCGCCGACATGGGCGAGGCGACCGCGCTCGCGATGGCCGTGCGGCGCAGCCGCCAGAACCAGATGTCGCTCGATGTCTGACTGGGTCGTCCACCTGGTCTCGGCCGGCAGCCTGCCGATGCGCGACGGGCTGATGGCGCCGCGCGGCGAGCTCGGAGACATCGAGGTCGTCTCGAACGTGCTCCTGCTGCAGGGCTCCGGCGGCACCGTGCTCGTCGACACCGCCGCCGGCGGGCTCGACGACCGCTGGGAGGGCGCGCGGAGCACCCTCGCAGACGCGCTCGCGCCGCACTGCCGGGTGGAGGATGTCGATGCCGTCGTCCTGACGCACCTCGACTTCGACCACTTCGGCGGCGCGGCCGACATCCCGGCCGAGCGGGTGTTCGTCACGAAGACGGCGGCCGCCTGGGCGCGGACGTGGGAGTACGAGACCGGCGGCCTCTCCGAGGTCTTCGAGCGCCTCGACGGCCGCCTGATCGAGGTCGCCGACGGCATGGAGGTGCTCCCGGGCGTGCGCCTGGTCGAGGCGCCGGGCCACCGCGAGGGCCACGCCTGCGTCGAGATCGACGCGCGCGATTGCCGGCGGGTGTTCCTGGCCGACGTGATCCACCATCCGACCCACGTCCAGCACCCGGAGTGGGACCGCGAGTTCGACTCCGACGTCGACGCCGCCCTGCGCACGCGCCGCGACTGGCTCGAACGGCTGGCCGGCACCGGCACGCCCTGCGCCGCGTCCCACATCGTCGGCTGGGGCACGATCGAGCCGGGCGGGGACGGCCTGGGCTGGCGCCCGCTCTGAGGGAGCCAGAGCTCGACCTGGGCAGGGACTCGATCGCGGCAGCCCGCGCCCTGATCGGCTGGACGCTGCTCGTCGACGGCGTGGGCGGCCCGATCGTCGAGGCCGAGGCCTACCGGCACGACGACCCCGCATCGCACAGCTTCCGCGGCCGGACGGCGCGCAACTGGGCGATGTTCGGGCCGGCGGGAACGCTCTACGTGTACCGCAGCTACGGCATCCACTGGTGCATGAACATCGTCTGCGGCCCCGAGGAGGTGGCCGACGCCGTCCTGATCCGCTCCCTCGAGCCGGCCCACGGGCTCGAGCGGATGTGGGAGCGGCGCGGCCGCGAGCCGCTCACCTCCGGGCCGGGCAACGTCGGCCAGGCGCTTGGCGCCGGCCCGGACATGAACGGGACGCCCGCCGTGCTGCTCCCGCCCGAGCGGCGCCGGCGCGTCGTCCGCACGACCCGCATCGGGCTGACGAAGGCGGTCGAGCGGCCCTGGCGCTTCCTCGATCCCGACTCGGCGGCCGTAAGCAGGCCGATATCATCCGCGACCCGTGCCGGACGTCGCAGCGCTCACACGTAACGCCGTCAAGGTGTTGCCGGAGGGAGAGCTCGAGCGCAAGCTCGCGCTCGGCCGGCCGCTGCGCGTGAAGCTCGGCATCGACCCGACGGCGCGCGACATCCACATCGGCCAGGCGATCCCGCTCCAGCGCATGCGCGCGTTCCAGGACCAGGGCCACACCGGCATCCTCATCGTCGGCGACTACACGGCCCGGGTGGGCGACCCCTCGGGCCGCTCGAAGGAGCGCCGGGTGCTCTCGGACGCCGAGATCGACGGAAACGCGAAACGCTACTTCGAGCAGGCGCTTCGGATCCTCGACCCGGAACGCACGGAGCTCCGCTTCAACGGGGAGTGGCTCGGGAAGCTCGACTTCGCGGAGCTGCTGCGCCTGACCCGGATCGTGACGGTCTCGCGGCTGCTCGAGCGCGACGACTTCGAGCGCCGGTTCAAGGCCAACCAGCCGATCTCGGTCTCGGAGTTCCTCTACCCGCTGATGCAGGGCTACGACTCGGTCGCGATCGATGCCGACGTCGAGCTCGGGGGCACCGACCAGGAGTACAACCTGCTCACCGGCCGCGACATCCAGCAGGCGTATGGCCAGGATCCCCAGCTGATCCTGACGACGCCGCTGATCAACGGCCCCAACGGCACGCAGAAGATGAGCGCCTCGCTCGGCAACTACATCGGGATCGACGACCCGCCGAACGAGATGTACGGCAAGGCGATGCGCTGCGTCGACGAGCTGATGCCGATCTACTACGACCTCTGCCTGATGGACGACGACCCGCCGCCGGCCGACCCGTACACGGCGAAACGGGAGTTCGCCCGCCGGCTGGTGGAGCGCTGGCACGGAGCAGAGGCTGCGGCCGCGGCCGAGGCGGCGTTCGACCGCCAGTTCAAGCAGGGCCGGGCGGCCGACGATGCCCCCCGCATCCGCGTTCCGGACGGCGATCCGGTGCACATGCCGGCCCTCCTGGCCGAGAACGGCCTTGCGAGCTCGCGGGGCGAGGCCCGCCGGTTGATCTCCCAGGGCGGCGTGCGGATCGACGGAACACCGCTCGGGGCGGACGAATTGGACGTTCCCCGCGCCCGCCTGGAGGGCGCCGAGCTGCGGGTCGGAAGGCGGTTCGCCGTCATCGAGCCCGGCTGACCGCTATACTGCCCCGTCGGCCGCCTCCGAGGGGTTCTTGGAGCGGCCGTTCCGTCCGGCGCGCCTCACTTGCCTGGCCCCCAGCAACTCGCTAGGCTTAGAGGTCGCGCTCGAGGGCGCCTGGTCTTTGAAAACTCAACAGTTTGGGGATCTCTCTGGGGTGCGACGCGTCCCGGATTGATCGACGTCGGGTTCGTCCGCTACCCCGGGAATTCCACGGGGGGCGGAAACCATGTCGGCGACCCTGCGCCACCGGCCCTCGGGCCGGAGACGGTGGGTGCGCCGGCCTTTGAGAGCAGATCGGTCAGCCAGATTTCGACCGATCTAGAGACTCTCCCTTCATGGTCAGAGACCGGCCGACGATCCCGCTTCGCGTTACGACGCGGGTGGGGGAGGCCGTTTTCGCAACCTGTTCTCGGAGAGTTTGATCCTGGCTCAGGACGAACGCTGGCGGCGTGCCTAACACATGCAAGTCGAGCGGAAAGGCTCCTTCGGGAGTACTCGAGCGGCGAACGGGTGAGTAACACGTGGGTAATCTGCCCAGGACACAGGAATAACCAGTGGAAACGCTGGCTAATGCCTGATGAAGTGCAGACCTCTTGGGGTTCTGTACCAAAGGTAGCTTCGGCCTCCGGTCCTGGATGAGCCCGCGGCCCATTAGCTTGTTGGCGGGGTAACGGCCCACCAAGGCGACGATGGGTAGCTGGTCTGAGAGGACGATCAGCCACACTGGGACTGAGACACGGCCCAGACTCCTACGGGAGGCAGCAGTGGGGAAT
>DASUHM010000008.1 GCA_036273515.1 Gaiellales bacterium | reverse complement strand
GAACGAGACCCGCACGGGCGTCGCCGCTTGCGCCTTCCCGATCAGCGCCGAGTGCGCCACCGACGGCTGCACCGACCCGCGCAGCGCCGCGCTCGGCCGGGCGACGTGCGCCCGGTGCTTCGCCGTGGCGGCCAGGGACGGGGCGGCGGCGATCAGCGCCATCGCCGCGGCGGGGACGACGAGCTTCAGGGAAGGACGCACCGGGACTCCGATCTTCGCGATTGCCCACCGAAGGTACGCGCGGAACCGGACGATGCAACATCCGGTTCCGCGCGCGTCCTTCACGATGTACGCGTCAGGTCGGCGGGTTCCTGCCTACCCGATCTTCAGCACCCGCACGGGGCTCTCGGCGGGCCGGTGGCCCTGCTCGCCGACGTAGAGCACCTGCCACAGGAGCCGATGGTTCAGCTGGCCGCGCTTGAACGTCACCGACCAGCCGCCCTTGAGGCCCGTGTGCAATCGAAGCAGCTCGCTCCGGTTCCCGGAGACCGCGGCGAACCAGATGACGCGGCTCGGGAGCGCCTTGTGGGTGATCCGGTCGACGAGCTTGCCCGAGAGCACGGACGGGTGGCCCGCCGTGACCGGATTGCGGCTCGCGCCGGCCGTGAGCTTGGTCAGATGCACCTTCACGGCCGACCGCGTGTAGGCGGCCAAGTCGTTCGCCATCTGGTTCACATCGATCGACCCCCAGCCAGTCGCCAGGTCATAACGGGCCGCGGCCTTGTATCGCGCCCCGGGCGGGCTGAGGATGCTGTTGTTGCCCGTGATGACGTCCTTGAACATCGTCGGGTCGACCTTCGCCTCGTGGTAGAGGAACGGGTTCGCGAAGCCCATCCGCGCGCCGCCGTTCGCGAGGCTGAACGTGTCGGCGTCGGCGGTGAAGGCCGCCATCAGCGGCGCTGCGGCTGACGTCCCGCCGACCACGTCCCAGCCGAAGTTGTCGAAGATCACGTACCCTGTGTTCGGGTTGGCGTTGAAGGCGATGTCCGGTACCTCGCGGCAGTACACCGTCTTGCCGCCGCACTTCGTCTTGCTCGACTGACCGGACCGGATCACGCCGGTGCCCGCCTGCCACGACGGCATGCGGAAGACGCTCGAGACGCCGCCGCCACCGCCGCCGTTGCTCGGGCCGTGGCCGCCCCACACGGTCTCGCTGACGCCCGGGTGGAGTGTGGTGCCGCCCACGCCTGTCGCATAGGGCTCGCCGGCCGGGTCGTCGACCGCCAGCGCGTTGGTGCCGAGCCGATGACAGTCGGAGGCGCCGTCGTCACCGGAAGCGACGAAGAACGACATCCCGGCCACCGCCAGCAGCTGCAGCTCCTGGTTGGTGGCCGCCTGCTGGTCGAGCGGCTCGAACAGGTCGCACAGGCCCCAGCTGTCGGACACGATGTTCAGGTGCTGGAGGGTGCGGTTTCGCAGCATCGCGTCGAGCACGGCCGCCTGCGAGGCGGACGGCTTGGCGACGTACGTGTAGAGGTGGTCGAGACCAGTCGCCTGGGAGACGATGACCTCTTGGTCGAGAGACACCTCGATCCTGCCGTCCTGATTGGTCGTGCCGCCGCCCACCTTGACCCGCGTGTTCGTCACGTTGGTGCTGAAGCAGTTCTGGAACTGATCCAGGTCGTTCTGCACGAAGTTCGAGAACTCGACCAGGGCGATCGACTGGCCGTGACCGTCGTTGCTGGTGTCGAGCAGGGACTGCGAGTTGTACGCGTTCGCCGCCGCCAGCTGCTGCGGCTCGAAGGTGTTGGGCGGATGGGGCTCACCGCAGCCGGTAAGCGCGTTCGGCTGCAGGTGGGTGCGCTTCCGGTGGAGCCCCATCGGATGCATCAGCGGCTGGGTCGAGAGGCCGTCGACCGAGAGCACGTCGCCGGCGATCGAGGCCGGCAGGTGGATGGCGCTCGTCGGCGCCCGGAACGTCTTGCCGTTCGCGCCCTTGTACTGCGCGAGCGACACGCCGAACGCGCGCTCGGCCTGCGCGGCCGTGCCGGTGAACGACGAGACGAGCACGCCCTGGCCGTTCGGGGTGAACCCCTGCGAGCGCATGTAGGCGGCGAGCTGCGCCCGCGCCGTCGCCGACGGGCTGAAGAGCAGCCGCATCATGCTCGCCGACATGCCCTGCTTGGCGCTCGACTGCGAGGCCAGCTGGGCGAGCAGCTTCTGGTGGCGCGGCTTGAGGAACACCGAGATCCGCACCGGCGCCGCGGGCGACGCGTGGCCGACGACGTTCGCGCCCGCCAGCGAGCGCTGCGCGGAGCCCATCAACGGAACCATGCGCGGCGATGCGTGCGCGTGGTGGGTCTGCGCCTGGGCGGGCTGGGCGGCTGCCACCGCTGCCACGACCCCGGCAAGGGCGACGAGCTTTATGGTCGCGCTCACATCGGGCTCCAATCTCGGGACGGCGGACGGAGAATACGCCCGATTTCCCCGGAGGCAAGCGCGGCGTCCGCTATGTGCCGGAGAGCAGGTGGGCGCTGACCGCGGAGAGCCCCTCGAGGTCGTGCACGTCGTGGTCGAGCAGCGGCACCTCGACGATCGATTCGGCGCCGACCCGGGCCTGCAGGCGCTCGATGTTCGCGCGGTCGCGGTCGCCCAGGGTCTGGAAGTCGAGCAGGTTCTCGGCGGCCCGGCCGGCGACGTCGTCCGGCACGCCGGCGGCGGCCAGCGCGCGGGTGGCCCGGCCGCGGATACGGCTGCGGGCGCCGCCGACGTAGCTTCGGTGCACCTTGTTTACGACGACGCCGCCGAACGGCAGGTCGCGCTCGCGCAGCGCCCGCCAGAAGAAGTCCGCCTCCGTCATCGGCTCGTGCAGCGGCACGGTGACGAGCAGGAACGTCGTCTCGGACGAGGCCAGCAGCCGCGAGACCTCCTCGGCGCGGCGGCGGAAGCCCTCGTACATGCCGTCGAAGCCGGCCACGAACTCCGAGATGTCGGCCAGGAGCGCGGTGCCGGTCAGCCGCTCGATCGCGCCGAGCGCCATGCCGGTGCCGGGGAGCGCGCGCAGGCCGAGCCGGCCGGCCCTCATCCCCGGTCGCACCAGGAGGCGCAGCGCCTTGCCGTCGACGAAGCGGGTGATCCGGCCGGGCGCCTCGAGGAAGTCGAGGGCGTGGCGCGAGGGCGGCGTGTCGAGCACGATCAGGTCGAAGCGGCCGCTCGCCCACACCTCGTAGAGCCGCTCCATCGCCATGTACTCGTGCGACCCGGCGACCGCCCCGGCCAGCTGGCCGTAGATCGGGTTTGCGAGGATCCGCTCGGCCGCCTCGGGCGAGGGCGCCTGCTCGCGCACGAGCGCGTCGAACGTGCGCCGGGCGTCGAGCATGGCCGCGTGCAGGCTGCCCGGGCCGTCCATGCCGTGCGCGGCGAGGTCGACCTCGTGCTCGTCGTCGTCGGTCTCCGGCAGGCCGAGCGCGCCCGCCAGGCGGCGGGCCGGGTCGATGGTGAGCACGAGCACGCGCCGGCCGCGCTGGGCCATGCCGGCGGCGAGCGCGGCCGCGGTCGTCGTCTTGCCGACGCCGCCCGCGCCGGCGCAGACCGCGACGTGCACGCCGTCCAGGTGCTCGGCCAGGTTCACAGCTCGGCCAGCGTCTCGCCGAGGCCGGCGACGGCGGCCGTGTCCAGCCGGGGGGCGAACAGGAACGGGAGCTCGGCCAGGCACGGGCGCACCCGCTCGAGCTGCTCGGCCTCGTCGGCGGTGCGGGCCATGCGGACGCGGGCCGCCGCGGCGGCGGCGCCGGCGTCGCCACCCGCGGGGACGGCGGCCAGCGCCTCGGCGTCGCCGGGCCGGAACAGCGGCTCGAACACGGCGTTTGCGATCACGCCCGCGAGCGGCACGCCCTGGCCGTCGACGTCGGCGATTGCCTCGAGCGTCTCCGACACGGGCAGCTCCTCGGGCGTGGTCACGAGGACGACGGCGGTGCGCTCGGCGTCCTCCAGCAGCTCGGAGACCCACACGGCCCGCGCGTGCACGGGCCCGGTGCGGGTCACGCGGAGGAAGTTCTGCGGCACCTTCAGGAAGCCGAGGCCGTGGCCGGTCGCGGGCGCGTCGACGACGACGATGTCGTGGCGGCCCTGCTCGACCAGCTGGCGGATCTTCGCGAGCGTCACAAGCTCGCGCAGGCCGGGCGCCGCGGCGGTGACGTGCCCGAAGGCCGGGTTCGCGACGAGCCGCTCGACCATCGCCCGCACCTTGAACTGCGACACGAGGTACTCCTCGAGCGCCCGCTCGGGGTCGATCGAGAACGCGTCGAGGCCGGGGTAGACCGGCGTCTGGTGGTAGCCGATCGGCCCGCCCTGGTCGAAGAGGAGCGACATCCGCTCCTGCGAGGCGACCTCGATCAAGAGGGCGCGGAGGCCGCGGCCCGCCGCCGCCATGCCGATGGCCGCCGAGACGGTCGACTTGCCGACCCCGCCCTTGCCCGAAACGATCACCAGCCGCCGCGAGTAGAGCGACATGCGCCGAGCATAGCGGCGTGCACGACACCGAACGGGGGCTGACCCCGACGCCCGGGGGCCCACCTTCAAGCGGGGTCAGACCCCGAACGGCGGCTGTGACAGTTCCGTTGCACTTCCGTTCGGGGTCTGACCCCGCTTGCATAGGCTTCTTGCGTGACCGACACGGCCGACCCACTGCGCCAGGCCGAGGCCCATGCCTACCAGCGCCGCCGGCGCCGGATCGGCCTCGCCGCGAACGTCGTCGAGCTGGCGGCGCTGGTGGGGATCGTGGCGGTGACCGGCACCGTAGGCAGGTGGTGGGCGCTCGTCCTGCTCGTCGCGGGCCTCTTCCTGCTCGGCTTGCCGTTCGGCTACGCCGCCTACCGGCTCTCGCGCGCCCACGGCCTCTCCCGGCAGACGACCGCCGGCTGGCTGGCCGACCGGCTCAAGGGCGCCGCCATCGGGCTCGTGCTCGGCGGGGCCGCCTCCGCGGCCCTCATCGGCATCCAGCGCGCCGCCGGCGACTGGTGGCCGCTGCCCGCCTGGATCGCGGTCGTCGCGTTCAGCGCCGTCCTCGCGGCGCTTTGGCCCGTGCTGCTCCTGCCGATCTTCCTGCGCAGCGAGCCGATGGCGTCGGGCGACCTCGCCGACACGCTCTGGGAGACGGCCCGGCGGGCGAACGTGCACGTGCGCGACATGCGCCTGCTGAAGATGGGAGAGAAGACCGCGGCCGCAAACGCGATGGTCGCCGGGCTCGGCCCGACCGTGCGCATCTACGTCTCGGACACGCTGGCCGAGACCGAGGAGGGCGAGGACGAGGGTGGCGCGCTCGCGCGCACGCGCGTGGTGCTCGCCCACGAGCTCGGCCACCACGTCCACGGCGACATGTGGCGGCTGATGGCCGTCTCGGCGGCCTCGCTCGCGGCCGGGATGCTCGGCGCCTGGGGCGCTGTCGAGGCGTTCGCGCCCGACGGCGCCGGCCACGTCTCGACGCTGCCGTCGGTCGTGCTCGGCTTCACGCTCGCCTCCGCCGTCGTCTCGCCGCTCGTGGCCGCCTACTCGCGCCGCCGCGAGCGCGCCGCCGACGCCTACGCAGCCGACCTGGCGGGCGAGGGGGAGACGTTCGCGCGGGCGATGGAGCGCCTCGTCGCGCGCAACCTGAGCGAGCTCGAGCCGCCTCGCCTCTACCACCTGCTCACGTCGTCGCACCCGACACCGGCCGAACGGATCGCGGTTGCGCGCTCCGGCGGACGGGTTCCAGCGGCGTGAGGACGCGAGAGAGCGGGCAGGATTACACTTGTTCCAGGCGAACTGCGGCCTGATGCGAAATGCCACACTCCCCAAGAACCCCGTCATTGAAGCGGAATTCACCCCCCGGCTGCGACCGGTCAGAGGAGCCGAGCCATTGGGCCAGGTGATCGCCTTCGCGAACCAGAAGGGCGGGGTGGCGAAGACCACCACGACCCTCAACCTCGGCGTCGCGCTCGCCGAACGGGGCAAGCGCGTGCTCGCCGTCGACCTCGACCCGCAGAGCAACCTGACCATGAGCCAGGGCATCGATCCGGAGGAGCTCGAGCTGTCGATGTTCGACGTGCTCGTGCACAAGACGCCCATCGAGGAGATCATCCTCAGCCGGGAGATCGACCTGGCCGTGTCGAGCATCGACCTGGCCGGCGCCGAGCTCGCCATGTCGTCGATGATCGGGCGCGAGCGGGCGCTCCAGAAAGCGCTCCTGCCCGTCCGCTCGACCTACGACTACATCCTGATCGACACGCCGCCCTCGCTCGGGCTGCTCACGATCAACGCCCTCACGGCCGCCGACGGCGTCGTCGTGCCGGTGCAGTGCGAGTACCTGTCGCTGCGCGGGCTGATCCAGCTCGAGAACACGCTCGCGATGATCCGTGAGAACCTGAATCCCGACGTGCGCATCAAAGGCATCCTCCCGACGATGTTCGACGCCCGCACGCTGCACGCGCGCGAGGCGGTCGAGATCCTGCAGGAGAACTTCGGGACGCTCGTGTTCGACACACGGATCCGGAAGACGGTTCGCTACGCGGAGGCGCCGGTGAAGGGCACGTCGGTGCTCAAGTACGACTCCAACGGGAACGCCGCCAGGGCGTACCGCGACCTGGCCGGGGAGGTGCTTCGCAATGGCAAAGCGCCATAGCATGCGGGATGGCCCGCTGGCCGCGCTCTTCAAGGCGACCGAGCGCGCCGAGGCCGCCGCCGAGGCGGCGGAGGCAGAGACCGTCGAGGAGGACACCCAGGTCGGCATCGAATCCGACCGTCCGCGCGTCGTCGACCTGCCCAGCGAGGAGTACGGCGCCACGCCGCCCGTGCCCACGGCCTCCACTTCGCCGTACCTGGCCGTCATCCGCGTCGTCGGCGTCGGCGGGGGCGGCTGCAACGCCGTGAACCGCATGGTCGACGCCGGCATCGGCGGGGTCGAGTTCATCGCCGTGAACACCGACCAGCAGCAGATGCAGATGTCGGACGCGACCGTCCAGATCCACATCGGCCGTCAGCGCACCCAGGGGCTCGGCTCCGGCGCCGACCCGGAGGTGGGGCGGGAGGCCGCCGAGGATTCCTACGACCGCATCAAGACCGCGCTGCGCGGGTCGGACATGGTGTTCGTCACCGCCGGCGAGGGCGGTGGCACCGGCACGGGCGCCGCGCCGGTGGTCGCGCGGATCGCCCGCGAGGTCGGCGCGCTCACCGTCGCGATCGTCACGTCGCCGTTCGGGTTCGAGGGCAGCCGCCGGAAGACCCAGGCGACCGCCGGCGTGCGCGCGCTGCGCGAGGCCGCGGACACGCTGATCGTCATCCCCAACGACCGCCTGCTCGAGGTGCTCGAGAAGGGCACGAGCCTCGTCGAGGCCTTCCGCGTCGCCGACGACGTACTGCGTCAGGGCGTGCAGGGGATCTGCGACCTGATCACCCAGCCGGGGCTCATCAACCTCGACTTCGCCGACGTGCGCACGATCATGTCCGGCGCGGGCAGCGCGATGATGGGCATCGGCATGGCCACCGGCGCGCACCGGGCCAACGAGGCCGCAACACACGCCATCAAGAGCCCGCTGATCGACCACGAGGTGCGCGGTGCCCGCGGCATCCTGCTCGCCATCTCCGGCGGCAGCGACCTGGCCCTGCACGAGGTCAACGAGGCCGCCGAGGTCGTTCGCGCGGCCGCCGACGACGATACGACGATCATCTTCGGCGCGACGGTCGACGAGCGCCTGGCCGGCCAGCTGTGGGTGACGGTGGTGGCCACCGGCTTCCCGCTCCCGGGCGACGCGCCCGGCACGGGCATGCGCCCGCGGCAGGAGCGAGAGCGCGAGCGGATCGAGCCCCCGCCGCGGCCGCCGGTCGAGGACTTCACGCTGGAGCCGCCGAGCTTCCTGAGTTAGGCCAGGGCCTGGCCCCGCCGGAATCGGGGTCAGGCCCCGCTTCGCCTGCTCAGGATGGGCGGCGGGCCGTGTAGTAGCCGGCGACGCGGTTGCGCCAGGGGCCGACGCCGGTCAGCAGCACGACGCCGGCGTTGCGCTCGATGCCCCGCGCGCGGGCGGCGCCGTACAGCCGGGCGATCCCGTGGGCCGCCAGCCAGCCGCTGAGCCAGCCGTAGACCTGTGGGCCGGCCCACGCCCAGACGGCCACGGCGAGGATGGCATAGACGACCGCGAACCCCGCGAGGGTCTCGATGACGTAGCGCTGGACAGGGGCTCGGCGGGCGCCGTCCGGCACCGCGCCGGCGTCGGCGAGCCGGTCGGAGCTCGGAAGTGTCGAGCTGATCCGCTCGAGCAGGGTGCCGACGACGAACCCGACCACGAAGGAGAGAACGCCGCGCGCGAAGCTCGCGGCCACGGCGCCGGCGGCGAAGAACCCGATTCCGGCGATCAGGGAGATGGCCGCATCGATGCGCCATCGGGTGACGACGTCGATGACCACGACATCCGTGTCGAGGACGCCCATGCGCCCCAGCCTACGTCGTGCTCAGAACGCGGGCGAGGGAAGATGGAACGCAGCGTCGATCCCTGCCGGGCATCGCGAAGGCGACCAGGCTGCCCCGCGGGTTGCGAACCGCCATGCTCCAGGCCAGGAAGCAGAGCCCGGCCACGAGGAAGGCCGCCGCCTCGATGCTCCACGCCGTGGTGAGGTCGAGGACGACGAGGTTCGTATCGATCTCACCCTTCGAGGCTACGGGTGGTCGACCCGCCTGGCCACGTGCAATGCCGCGCCCCAGTGGCGGCGCAGCAGGCCGTCGGGCCGCTCCGCCAGCCGCGACCGGATCTCGGCGTACAGCCGTTCGCGCTGCCACGGCTGCATGGCGATGTTGGCCGAGAAGGTCTCGAGCAGGTCGATGTAGCCCTCGGCGTCGTAGCGCACCTCCCAGTCGAACTGGGTCACGCTCACGCGGTCGAAGAGGCCCGAGGCGAGGATCTCGGCGCGCGCGTGCGGCAGCTCGCGCGGCCGCGGCCAGCTGGTCTCCCGGGCCGCCCCGATCTCCTCGTACACGTCCTGGAGGTCGAGGAAGATCGGGTCGCCGCCGGCCGGGAACGCGTGGAGCGCCGCCCAGAACGCGAGGCACCCGCCCGGCCGCAGCAGCTCCCAGGCGCGCCGGTAGCGCACCTCCGGATCGGCCCAGTGCCACGCGGTGGCCGCGATCACCGCGTCGAACGTCTCCCCGTCCGCCGGGCGCCACGTCTCGAACGCGCCATGCACCACGGAGACCTCCGGGAAGACGGCCAGGTTCTCGCGGGCGACGGCGGCCAGGTCGGCGCCGAGCTCGACGCAGGTCAGGTGCAGCCCGCGCCGGGCCAGCGGCCGCGTCGCCTTGCCGGTCGCACAGCCCACCTCGAGGACGCGGTCGCCAGCCCGTAGGCCGGTCTGGCGTAGGAGCGTGTCGAAGAGCGCGTCGGGATAGGCCGGGCGGGCGCGGTCGTAGCGCCGCGCCACCGAGTCGAAGGTCGCCCGCAGGGCCTCACGATCGTCCGCCATGCGCGGGATTGTGCGGCATCCGCCGGCGAACGCCAACCAGTCCGGCGGCGGCGAGCAGGACGGCGACGACGCCGATCGCCCACACGTCGGTGTTCGACCCCGACGACGAGGACGTCGCCGGGCGCAGATGCCCGCCCGCCGGCACGAGCGCGAGCGTGTGCGTGTCGACCGCCGCGACCGCCTTCGCGCCTGCGACGATGACGAGCCGCCTGCCGCCGTCGGCGAGCCGCAGCCTCATCGCCATGACGTCGCGGTTTTCCATGCCGGGGATGTCGATGCAGCGCGCCGTCCGCGCACGCGTGTCCAGGGCGTGGATGAAGGCGCCGTCCTCGCCGCCCTGGTAGAGCGTGTACGCCCAGCCGCCGTCGGCGGTCTGCAGGCGCGTTACCGGCATGCCGTCCATGCGCCACTCGTGCTCGGTCTTGTCGGCGATCACGCCCGGGACGAGCCGGCCGGAGCGGATGTCGTAGGCCCGCACCGTGTAGCGGGTGATGTGCGCGCGCGACGCGTGCCGGGTCAGGTACAGGGTCGCGCCGTCCGGCGAGAGCGCGTCGAACGCGTACGCGCCGCCGAGCGTGAACCGGCGCACCGCGTGGAGGTCGCGCG
Organism: Gaiellales bacterium; assembly: GCA_036273515.1. GTDB lineage: Bacteria > Actinomycetota > Thermoleophilia > Gaiellales > JAICJC01 > JAICJC01. The sequence goes on along the minus strand of DASUHM010000008.1, from coordinate 126,361 downwards.
TCGAGAGCACCACGAAGGTGGTGCGGCGGGCGAGCGCGCCGGGGTTCGTGCGCTCCTCGAGGACGACGTTCGGACTGGCCGCCGGCACCTCTTCCGCGCTCGAGTCGTAGGCGACGAGCGGGATGCCGAACCGGCCGGCGACCGTCTGCGAGCGCAGGGCGGCGCCGCCCGCGCGGCGCAGTTCGAGCACGCGCGTCCCCCCGGCCGCGGGCACGGCCACGAACCGCTGCGCGTGGCCCTGCCATGCGGCGCCGTCGCCGCCCAGGGCCACGCCCGGCGTGGCGCCGACGGCGAGCGCCGTCGCCGGCAGCGCGAGGCCTCCGAGGACGGCTGCCGCCATGGGAATGACACATGCCGACACGGCCAACCGCCGCCCGGTCAGTGCGCGTCTCGTCGTCATCGTGACCTCCTCCTCGCCGTCACCTCCCTATCCGGCGCCGAGTCGCAAACGTCACGCGGGTCCGATTTCGCGACCTTTGCGGGCACATTTCTCCCGCACTCCCTGTGGATAACCCCTCAAGAAGTGGGTAGGTACGGTCGATTTCCACGGGCGAGCCCAGAAGTTCGGGGCCACCAACACGCTTTGCCAGCATCGAAAGGGAAACCGACATGTTCAGCAATCTGAAGCGGTCGGCCGGCCTCGGTATCGTCGTCGTCGCGGCGGCTGCGGGGCTTGGCGCCTACGCCTTCACCACCAGCAACACGGTCGACACGACCAGCGCCGCCGGCGTCGGTCAGGCCTCGATCTCCGGGTACACGGTGACGAACGTCGCCTACACCCAGGACTCGAGCGACCCGTCCACCCTGTCGGCGGTCGACTTCGACCTCGACAGCAACGCCACGCAGGTGCAGGTCAAGTTCGACGACTCGCACGCCTCGCTGCCCAGCAGCGGCTGGATCGACTGCACCGGCGCGGGCAGCACCATCTCCCACACCGCGCCGTACGCCGTGCACTGCGTCCTGCCGGGCGTGGATGCGCAGCTCGACACGCTGACGGTCGCGGCCGCCCGCTAGACCGACCCAGCACGATGCACGGGGCGGCGGGATCCCCTCTCCCGCCGCCCACGTGCGGAGCCTTGATGTGACGTTCACCCCCCGAACACGCAGTCACCGCAGGCGCCGGATCGCGGCGCTCGTCGTCGTTCTGGGCGCCCTCGCGGCGGGGTGGTTCTTCCTTGCCCCGACCGGCATCGGCGGAGACACGACGTATGTGGTGACCGACGGGATCAGCATGCACCCCCGCATCCACACGGGCGATCTCGCGCTCGTGCGGCCGGCCCCGAGCTATCACGTCGGCGACATCGTCGCCTACCGCAACCCCGAGCTGCACGTGGTCGTGCTGCACCGGATCCACTCCATCTCGCCCGGCGGCCGGTACCGGTTCAAGGGCGACAACAACTCCTGGATCGATCCCGGCAGCGTCACCAGCTCGGCGATCGTCGGCAAGATGTGGGTGCTCGCCCCCGGGCTGGGCGGCGACCTGCACTCGCTGCACTCGCCGCCGGTCATGGGGACCATGGCCGCCGTCGCGGTGCTGCTGCTCTTCGGCGGGGCCGGCGCGGAGGTGCGCCGCAGGCGCCGTCGCGGCCGCCCGAAGCCGAAGTGGAAGGCCGACGAGCCGAAGTGGAAGGGCGCGCCCGCGCCTCCCCTGGCCGCGGCCCCGGCCGCTGCACCGGGACCGGCCCCGGCGAGGGCGCCGACGCTCGTGCCGCCGCCCGCCAACGTCCGCCGCGCTCCCGCGGGCCCATCGTACGGCGGCATCGCCGCCGCGGTGGCCGCCGTCCTGGCCTGCGCCGGCCTCACGATCTTCGCCTGGACGTCGCCCACCAGCCGTCCCGCCCCGTCCCAGACGAGCTACGTCCAGTCCGGCCGGTTCTCGTACTCGGCGAGCACGCTTGCGGGCGCGGTCTACGACACCGACCGCGTCACGACCGGCCAGCCCGTGTTCTCGCGCCTCGTCGGCCCGGTGCAGGTGCGCTTCGACTACCGGCTGCGGTCCGCCCAGATCCAGGCCGCCGGTGGCACCGCGTCGCTCGCGGCGATCGTCTCGGCGCAGAACGGCTGGTCGCGGACGGTCGTCCTGCAGGGCCCGACGCCGTTCACCGGCCGCCATGCCACCGTCGCCGGCGTCATCCACCTGCGCCGCCTGCAGCGGCTCGTCGAGAAGGTGGCGGTCGCGACCTCGGTCCCGAGCGTGGAGTTCACGCTCACGCTGGTGCCGTCCGTCAAGACCCACGGCACCCTGGCCGGCCGTCCGTTCGCCGCCGTCTACGCCCCGAAGCTCCCGTTCAGCCTGACGTCGTACGAGCTCGCGCCGGTGCTGAATGCCGCTGCCGCGGCGGCCGGGCCGGCCAATGCGGGCAGCGCGGCCGTATTCCATCCGTCGCAGAGCGCGTCGGTCGCCGCTGCGGGATCGGCCCGGGTCATGCTCGGCCCGGCCGTCTTCCACCTCTCCGCCGGGTTCGCCCGCATCCTCGGGCCGCTCGGCCTGCTCGCCGCGCTGGTCGCGGCCGCCCTGGCCGCACGGCAGCTGCGCCGCGACCGCCGCGCCGACGAGCCCACCCGCATCCAGTCCCGCTACGGCGAGGCGATGATCGCCGCCGTCCAGTCGACGCTCATCCACGGCGGCGACCTGGTCGAGGTCGAGAGCATCGAGGCGCTCGCCCGCCTGGCCGAGCGCTACCAGAGCCTGATGATTCACGAGCAGACCGCGACCGGGCACGCCTACCTCGTGGCCGACAACGGCACGGTCTACGCCTACTTCGTGCACACGAGCGAGGCCGAGCCCGCCGTGCGCGAGCGGCTCGCCCGCGGCGAGGGCCTGCGCCCCGGCGCGTCCGCCGCGTAGCGCCCGCCGGTGCGCCCGTGCGCGGGCGTACGATCCCGGCATGGCAGCCGCCGCCGCAGCCGGCCACGAGTGCACCGCCCGCACCGCCGTCGACGTCCTCGCGGCGGGCGGGAACGCGGTCGACGCGACCGTCGCCGCGGCGGCGATGTCGTGGGCGTCCGAGCCGGGCCTGATCAGCCCGTGCGGCGGCGGGTTCCTGCTGGTGCGGCCGGCGCGGACCGGCAAGCTGCACCTGCTGGACGCGTTCACGGCCATCCCCGGCCGTGACCTGCCGCCGGAACGGCGGCTGGGGACGTTCGACCGCGTCGACGTCCCGTTCGACGAGCAGACGACCCAGGTGTTCCACATCGGCGCCGCCGCGTGTGCCGTCCCCGGCGTCGTGGCCGGGATCGCCGCCGTGCACGGCCGCTTCGGCTCCATGCCGTGGCGCGACCTGCTCATGCCGGCCGCCGGCGCGGCCAACGACGGCGTCGCGTCCCGGGGTGGGCAGCAGGCGGTGCTGAAGGCGATCGAGGTCGTGCTCACCCACACCGAGGAGGCGCGGGCGGTGTTCGCGCCCGGCGGGCGGTACGTGCAGGAGGGCGAGCGCGTGCGCCAGCCCGACCTCGCCGGCACGATCGAGCGGCTGGCCGAGCTCGGGCCGCTCGACTTCTACGAGGGCGGCCTGGCCGAGGCGATGGTCGAGCACCAGAACGCGACCGGCGGACGGCTGACGATGGCCGACCTGGCCACCTACAGGGCGGTGTGGCGACGGCCGCTGCGGATCGCCTACCACGGCCGCCGCGAGATCTACACGAACCCGCCGCCGTCGTCGGGCGGCGTCCTGATTGGCCACATGCTGGCGGTGCTGCGCGGCGTCGCCGAGCCGCTCCCGCCCGGGCGGGCCCGCACGCTGCGCGCCTACGCCGAGGCGATGCGCTCGGCCGCGCGTATGCGCGACCGCCGCTTCGAGCGGCTGCTGCACCGCGGCGGCCTGACCCGGCACATGCTCTCGGAGGCGGCGGTCGGCCGCGGGCGGGCGGCGCTCCTGGCCGCGCTCGAGGGCGAGCCCTCGGCGGCGCCGGCGATCCCATCCGACCACGGCACGACGCACATCTCGGTCGTCGACGAGGCCGGCAACGCCTGCGCGTTCACCTCGTCGAACGGCTGCCACTCGGGCGTGATCGTGCCGGGCACCGGCCTGCACCTGAACAACATGATGGGCGAGGAGGATCTCGCCGCCGGCCGGGGGATGCCGCCGGGCACGCGGCTCACGAGCATGCAGGCGCCGACGATGGTCGTCGGCCCGGACGGGATCGAGCTCGTCGTCGGCTCGAGCGGCTCCAACCGGCTGCGCTCGGCGATCACGCAGGTCGCGATCAACGTGATCGACCACGGCATGGGCGCGCGCGACGCGATCGACCACCCGCGGGTGCACGTCGAGGGCGACCGGCTCGACTGCGAGGGTGGCTTTGCCGAGGCCGAGATCGCGCAGCTCGAGCGCTGGGGCGAGCGGGTGAACCGGTTCGCCGGCCTCAACCTGTACTTCGGCGGCGCGAACGCGGTGGTCGGCCGCGGCGGCACGCTCGAGGCCGCCGGCGACCCGCGCAGGGCCGGCGCCGGGATCGTGCTGGACGGCTGACGCACCACACGGGGTCAGACCCCTTTTGGTGCGATCGGACGCGGGCGGGTGGCGGTATCGGGGAGGCTCTGCGGCGCCGAGACGAAGTCTGAGCGGGGAGCGGCAGGCCAACGGCTGTCTGATCCAGGCCAGGCATCGTGCCCTCGATGCCCATCTCAACCAGCTCCGCGCCCCACGACCACGAAACCACCCGGGCAGCTACGCCTGGCCCGAACTCCGCCGCCGGCTCGAAGCGCACTACGCCCAGGGCGGGCCACCCGCCGGCCCGACCCACCACGCATGCGGGACATGCACCGCCCTCACCCCCAGCCGCCGCACCGTCCGGCGCTGGCACACCGAACGGCGCTGGCTCAACCGCCCGCCCTAGGCCGCGCTCCCGCCGCCCTCCGGCGGCGCGACCTTGCCGTTCGTGTGCGCGCGGTCACGGATCTCGGCCGCGACGGCCAGGTTCTCGAGGCCGCGGGCGAGCAGCTCGACGATCATCATCAGCCGGGCGCGCTCGCTGCGCTCCTCGAGGATGCGCAGCTTCTCGGCCGCCGGGAACTCGACCCGGGCCGTGATGGCGTAGGACATCCGGTCGACGTCCTCGCTGACCGCCGGGTCGGGCTCGTTCCCGGTTGCCTCGGCGACCCTCTGGTACAGGGCGAGCGCCGAGGCCGCCTCGCGGGCGGCGTCCTCGTCGTCGTCGGTCACCGGCTCGACCCGGCCGGTGATGTACTGGCGCCCGCGGGTCAGCTCGAGCACGCGCACGATCTCGCTGCCGCGGACGACAAGGTTCAGGCGGCCGTCGTCGAAGCGCTCCGTCACCTCGACGATCTCGGCGGTGCAGCCCACCTCGCGGGCGCCGTCGTCGTCGGCGTACAGGATGGCGAACTCCTGCGCCTCCTGCTCGCAGTCGCGCACCAGGCGCTTGTAGCGCTCCTCGAAGACGTGGAGCGGCATCAGCTCGCCCGGGACGAGCACCGCGGCGAGCGGGAACAGACCGATCTCGCGGGCCGACATGGCGTTGGTACTCTAGTGGCCCGTGCGCCCCCGACCCGCCCTCGCCGATCTGCGGCCGTACGAGCCGGGCAAGCCCGCCGCACAGGTGCGCCGGGAGCTGGGGCTCGAGCGGATCGTCAAGCTGGCCTCGAACGAGGGGCCGTACGGGCCGTTCCCGGCGGCGCTCGAGGCGATCGGCCGGGCGGCCACGCAGCTGAACCGCTACCCCGAGCGCGGCGGCGAGCTCGCCGAGCGCCTGGCCGAGCGGCACGCCACGACGCCCGACCGGATCGCGATCGGGAACGGCGCCGACGCCATCGTCGGGCTGCTCTCGATCGCCTACCTCGACCCCGGCGACGAGGCGCTCATGGGCTGGCCGTCGTTCCCGAGCTACCGGCTCGACGCGGTCAAGCAGGCGGCGACGCCCGTGACCGTCCCGCTACGGGACGGCTCGTACGACCTCGAAGCGATGGCCGAGCGGATCGGTCCGCGCACGAAGATCGCCTACGTCTGCAACCCCAACAACCCGACCGGCGGGATGGTCGGCCGGGCGGCGCTGCGCGGGTTTCTCGACCGCGTCCCGGACGACGTGCTCGTCGTGGTGGACGAGGCCTACCACGAGTACGTCACCGATCCGGACTACCCGGATGCGATCGCCGAGCACATGCACGAGCGCCCCAACGTCGCCGCCCTGCGGACGTTCTCGAAGATCTACGGCCTGGCGGGCCTGCGGATCGGCTACCTGGTCGGTCCGCCCGAGGTGGTGCGCGAGGCGATGAAGGTGCGAAACCCGTTCGACGTCTCCGAGATCGCCCACGCCGCGGCGCTCGCGAGCCTCGACGACCCGGACGAGGTGGTGCGGCGCCGCGACCTGAACGAGCGCGGGCGGGAGGAGCTGGCGGCGGCGCTGCGCGGGGCCGGCATGGAGCCGCTCCCCTCGGTCGGCAACTTCCTCACGGCGGACGCCGGCGACGGCCGCGCGCTCGCGCGGGCGCTCGAGCTCGAGGGCGTCATCGTGCGGCCGCTGGCGCCGTTCGGGGCGCCGGAGAGCATCCGCGTCACCGTCGGCACGCCGGAGGACAACGCCGCGTTCGCGGCCGCCCTGGGGCGGGCGCTGCAGCCACGGTGAGCCGGCGACCGACCGATCTGCCCACCCTGGTCGAGGGGGTCAGCGGGGGCGACGTGCGCGCGGTCGCGCGGGCGATCACCCTCGTCGAGAACCGCGACCCGCTCGCCTACGAGCTCGTGCGCGAGCTCTACCCGCAGACCGGCAAGGCGGCCGTAGTCGGGTTCACCGGCCCACCGGGCGTCGGCAAGTCGAGCCTGATCGCCTGCGTCATCGCCCACCTGCGGTCGCAGGGCAAGAAGGTCGGGGTCGTGACCGTCGACCCGTCGAGCCCCTTCTCGCGCGGTGCGCTGCTCGGCGACCGCATCCGGCTGGCCGACCACTTCCTCGACGACGGCGTCTTCATCCGTTCCATGAGCACCCGCGGCCATCTCGGCGGCGTCTCCGAGGCGACGCTGCAGGCGCTGCTCGTCCTCGACGCGGCCGGGATGGACGTGCTCCTCCTGGAGACGGTCGGGGTGGGGCAGAGCGAGGTCGAGGTGGCGTCGCTGGCGGACACCGTGCTGCTCGTGCTCCAGCCCGGGTCGGGCGACTCGATCCAGGCGCTGAAGGCGGGCGTGATGGAGATCCCCGACGTCATCGTCATCAACAAGAGCGATCATCCGGCGGCGCGGACGATGCGCTCGGAGATCCGCTCCGTGCTCGCGCTCGACCCGGCCACGTCGCGGCGGGTGCCGATCGTCGAGACCGAGGCGTTCCGCTCCGAGGGTATCGTCGAGCTGTGGGAGGCCGTGCTCGAGCACCGCGCCCACCTCGAGAAGGACGGCGGCCTGGACGCGCGCCGGCGCGAGAGCGTCGAGCACGAGATCGTGTCCGTGGCGGTCGCCCAGGCGCGGCGGCGGCTGTCGGAGGCGCTCGCCCGCGACCCCGACCTGCGCCGCCTGCTCGACGAGGTGCACGAGCGCAAGCTCGACCCGCTCACGGCGACGCGCGAGATCAGCGAGCGGGTGTTCCGGGGCGACGACCCCGGGACGTAGCGGGCGAACGGCGACGTACTCAGGATCAGCGGGGCACGGTCGTGCCTCTACTTCGTCCCGGCGACGCCGGGGCGCGTCTGGGTCGCGATCCAGGACCCGCGCCGACCCGAGAAGCGACTGGTGCGGCGCGTGGTCGAGGTCACGACCGGCGGGAAGACGGTCCTCTCACCGGCACATCGTCCGCCGGGCCGGAACACCCTCGGAGCGCTGCGCGCGGGCCTCGTTGTTCAGACCCGATCCGGTCTGGCCGTCTGGGATCCGCGCACCGACACGACCGTTCGTCGCCTTTCCCGGGCCGTTCGCGGCGGCGCTCCATGGCAACTTGATCGCCTGGTGCGCGTCCGGATGCCCCACGATGCACATCACGGATGTCATATGGCGGCGCCGTCTCTGCGGACGGACGCTACCTCGCCCTGGGCTAGGACGGCGCGCTACACGCCGTCGGCAGCCGTGGTCGCAGCCACCTGCAGGGCGTAGGCGCGGCGGCCCTCGGCGATGATCTCGTCCGCGTAGGCGCGGTCGCGCCAGCCGTCGACGGTGGTGCCGGCGCCGCTCTCGAGATCCTTGTACACGTCGAAGAAGTGGGCGATCTCGTCGAGCAGCGACGTGCGGATGTCGCCGATGTCGTGCACGCGGCTCCACTTCGGATCCTTGAAGGGGACGCAGAGCACCTTGTCGTCCTCGCCCTTCTCGTCGTGCATCTCGAAGACGCCGACCGGCTCGACCTTGATCACGCAGCCGGGGAAGGTCGGCTCGGCGACCAGCACGAGCGCGTCGACGGGGTCGCCGTCGCGGCCCAGCGTGTGCATGACGAAGCCGTAGTCGGCGGGGTAGACGACGCTCGTCCACAGCGTCCGGTCGAGCACGATCCGGCCCAGCTGCGAGTCGAACTCGTACTTGTTCCGACTCCCCTGAGGGATCTCCACGATCACGTTCACGGGTTGGTCGGACGCCATCGAGCAAACAGGGTACCCTTCGCGCCCACCTCGTGGTCACGCTGGACGACATCCGTGCGGCCGCCGACGGCCTCTCCGGTGTCGCCCACCGAACGCCGACCGAGCGGTCCGAGACCTTCACTCGCCTGTGCGGCGGCGAGGTGTGGCTGAAATTCGAGAACCAGCAGCGCACCGGGTCGTTCAAGATCCGCGGCGCGTACACGAAGATCCAGTCGCTCAGCCCGGCCGAGCGCGCGGCCGGCGTCGTCGCCCCGTCCGCCGGCAACCACGCCCAGGCGGTCGCGTTCGCGGCCCGGTCAGCCGGCGTCGACGCGACCGTGTACATGCCCGAGGCCGCGTCGCTCGCCAAGGTGGGTGCGACCGAGGGGTACGGCGCGACGGTGCGGCTCGTCGGCGACAGCGTCGAGGGCTCGGTCGAGGCGGCCAAGCGCGCCGTCCACGACGAGGGCCGGACGCTCGTCCATCCCTTCGACGACGCGGTCGTGATCGCCGGCCAGGGCACGGTTGGGCTCGAGATCCTCGAGGACGCGCCGGACTTCGACGCCATCGTCGTCCCGCTGGGCGGCGGTGGGCTGCTCTCCGGGATCGCGATCGCCGTCAAGGCGATGCGGCCCGAGGTGCGCGTGATCGGCGTCGAGGCGGCCGGGTGCGCGCCCTACGTGGGGTCGCTCGAGCACGGAACGATCACGCCGGTGCCGCAGACCGAGACGATCGCCGACGGTATCGCGGTCAAGCACCCGGGAGAGATCACGTTCCAGCTCATCCGCGAGCTCGTCGACGACGTCGTCACGGTCACCGACGCCGAGATCAGCCAGACGATCGTCCAGCTGCTCGAGCGCAGCAAGGCCGTGGTGGAGGGGGCCGGGGCGGTCGCCCTGGCCGCGCTGCTCTCCGGCAAGGTGCAGGCCAAGCGGGCCGTGGCGGTGCTCTCCGGCGGCAACATCGACACGCCGCTGCTCATGCAGGTGATCCGCTTCGGCCTCACGAACGCCGGCCGCTACCTGGTGATCCGCACCCGCCTGATCGACCGCCCCGGCCAGCTGATGCACCTGCTGAAGGTGCTCGCCGACGCGCACATCAACATCCTGGTGGTCTCCCACCACCGCGAGAGCGTCGACGTGGCGGTGGCCGAGACCGGCATCGAGTTGATCCTGGAGACGCGCGACGAGGCCCATGCCCACTCCGTGGTGGAGCTCGTCCGAAACAGTGGCTACCCCGTCACCCGCATGCACTGAAAGCGGGGCCAGGCCCGCCTTCCGGGGCCTGGCCCCGCTTAGCGGGCGAGGGCGCGGAACATGACCTCTTCGGCTGCCGCGAGCATGGACGCCGAACCGGGCCGGGGGTGCTCCAGGTACTGCCGCCAGCAGGTCCGTGGCCCGTGGGTCGTGTAGGTGGACGAGCGCGGCGCGTAGGTCACCTCGAACCGGGTCGACGCTGCTTTCGGTGCCTGGTGCGCCGATCCGTAGCACGCGAGCAGCCAAGGGCGACGGCCAGAAAGGCGGCCACGTGCGGGAGGCGACTCACGCCGTCTTCGACGTGCACGCGGCCGCCCGGGCTCCCCACGGAGTGCAACAGAAGTGCAACGCGGACCGTTCGGGGTCTGACCCCGGTTAGCGGGCGATCTCGCGCACCCGCTTCACCAGGGCGCGGTGGTAGGCGGGCCGCAGCGTCGTGTCGGCCGCGCCCAGCATGAGGGCCACCAGGGCGGTGTCGTAGCGGCCGATCACGTAGCCGACCACGATCAGCGCCGCCGCCGCGGCGGCGATCACGAGCCGGCCCAGGTTCGTCACCGGCTTCGGCTCCAGCCGCTCCGCGTTCTGCCACAGCTCGCCGAACGACGCGTCCTTGTCGAGGCCGAGCAGCAGCCGGACGCCGTCGCGGTTCGCCCGCCGCAGCTGGCGCATGCGCACCAGGTAGAAGCCGCCGTAGCCCGCCGCGATCACCGCCGCCGGCGGCCACAGGCGATCGTGCAGCCAGGGCGAGAGCAGCGCCAACGCCGGCGCTGCGAAGCCGAGGATGAGCGCCGTCTCGTCGGCCAGCCGCCGGCCGGGGCCGGGGGGCAACATGCGGGAGACGATCGTGGCCAGGAAGACGGCGCAGACGAGCACGGCGCCCGCCGCCGTCACCCCTGCCGAGACGCTCACAGACCCAGGCCGCGAGCGATGACCAGGCGCTGCACCTCGTTCGTGCCCTCGCCGATCTCGAGCACTTTCTGGTCGCGGTAGAACCGGCTCACGGGGTACTCGTCCATGAACCCGTAGCCGCCGTGGATCTGCACCGCCTCGTTGCAGACGCGCCGCGACAGCTCGCCCGTGTACAGCTTCGCCATCGCCGCCACCTGGGCGAAGTCGCGGCCCTGATCCTTCAGCCACGCCGCCTTGTAGACGAGGTGGCGGCCGGCCTCGATCTCGGTCGCCATGTCGGCCAGCTTGAACGCGATCGCCTGGAACTTGCCGATCTTGCGACCGAACTGCTCCCGCTCGCGCGCGTACGCGAGCGACATCTCGTACGCCCCCTGGGCGGCCCCGAGGCCGAGCGCGGCGACGCTGATGCGGCCGCCGTCGAGGATCTCGAGGAACTGGCGGAAGCCGTTCCCGCGCGGCCCGAGCAGGTTCGCCTCCGGGACGCGGCAGCCGGCGAAGACGAGCTCGCGCGTGTCCGACGAGCGCCAGCCCATCTTCTTCAGCTGGGCCGACTGGGTGTAGCCGGGCGTCCCGTTCTCGATGACGATGTTCGAGATCTCGTCCTCGCCGGTGCGGGCGGTGACGGTGACGAGCGCCGAGATCTCGGTGCCGGCGTTCGTGATGAACATCTTGGCCCCGTCGACCACCCACTCGCCGCCCTCCAGGCGCGCCGTCGTCCGGGTCGCGCCGGCGTCGGATCCCGCGCCGGGCTCGGTCAGGCCGAAGGCCGCCAGGCGGCGGCCGGACGCAAGCTGCGGCAGCCACTCCCGCTTCTGCTCCTCGCTGCCGAAGAGGTTGATCGGCTGGGTGCCGAGCGAGGTGTGCGCCGCGACCGTGATCGCGAACGACTGGTCGACCCGGGCGAGCTCCTCGATCGCGATCGCGTAGGCCAACGTGTCGGCCCCGCCGCCCTCGAACTCGGCCGGGATGGGGATGCCCATGAGCCCGATCCCGGCCGCCTTCGCGACCAGGTCGAGCGGGAAGCGGCCCTCGCGGTCGAGCACCTCGGCCTGCGGCCCGATCTCTCCTTCCGCGAACTCCCTGACCGTCGTGCGGAACAGGCGGTGCTCGTCGGAGAGGTCGAAGCTCAGCACAGCGACTGGGCCAGCTCCACCAAGAGCCGCACGCCCCAGCCGGAGCCGCCCTTGGCGAGCCCGTCTCCGCGGTCGGCGTCGATGTCGGCGACGCCGGCGATGTCGAGGTGGGCCCACGGCCCGTCGCCCGCGAACTCCTGCAGGAAGCGGGCGGCGAAGCAGGCCCCGCCCTTGCCGGCCGTGGAGGCGTTGCGCATATCGGCGACGTCCGAGCGCATGAACCGCTTGTACGTGTCGTGGAGCGGCATCCGCCACACGTGCTCGCCGCCCAGCTCGCCCGCGGCGTCGATGCGCTCGGCGAACGCCTCGTCGTTCGCGAACACGCCGGCGTGCCAGTCGCCCAGCGCGACGACCATCGCCCCGGTGAGCGTCGCCAGGTCGACGACGTGCGTCGCGCCCTGGCGGCGGGCGTGGTAGAGGCAGTCGGCCAGGACGAGCCGGCCCTCGGCGTCGGTGTTCGTGATCTCGATGGACTTGCCGTTCGCGGCGGTGACGACGTCGTCCGGGCGCATGCCGGTGGCAGAGACGAGGTTCTCGACGGCGCCGACGACGCAGACGACCTCGATCGGCAGGTCGAGCTCGGCGATCGCCGCGGTCGCCTCGAGCACGGCGGCCGCGCCCGACATGTCGAACTTCATGCCGCTCATGCTGCGGGCGGGCTTGAGCGAATAGCCGCCGGTGTCATACGTGAGCCCCTTGCCGACCAGCCCGAGGACGACCCCCTTGGCGGGCTTCGCCGGCTTGTGGCGCAGCGTGATCAGCGCCGGCTGGGGGCCGCCGGCCGCCGCGACCGCCAGGAACGCGCCCATCTTGCGCCGCTCCATGAAACGGCGGTCGTTCACGGTCGCGGTGACGGTCTTGTACTCCGCGGCGATGGATCGGGCGCGCTCGGCCAGCTGCTCCGGCCCGAGGTGGTTCGACGGCGCGTTCTGGAGGTCGCGGGCGCGGTTGACGGCCGTCGCGACGACCGCGGCGCGCTCGCTGGGGCGGCGCTTGCCGTTCAGCAGGGTGACCGTGTCGAGCCGGCTCGGCCGCTCCTTGGCCGGGCCGCTGCGGAACCTGTCGAAGCGGTAGTCGCCGAGCACGGCGCCCTCGACGAGGCAGCGGCTGGCGAGGTCGCGGTCGGCCGGCACGGTGTCGACGGCGAACGCGATCGTCTTGGCCCGGGCCGTCGCGGCTGCGCGGGCGGCGGCCGCCGCCGCGTGGCGGATGTCGTCGCCCTCCGGCGTCGCGCCGAGGCCTGCCACCGCGACGCGCCTGGCGCGGACGCCGGCGCCGGTGTGGATGACCGTCACCTGGCCGCGGGCGCCGCGGATCTCGCCGGCCTTGATCAGATCGGCGATGGTGCCGCCGAGCGCCGCGTCGATCTCTGCAGCGACCCCCTCGAGCGTGGGAGGCTTCGTCACCGTGACCACCAGCACGTCGGCGCTGGCTCGAAGAGGCGACGTGTTGGCGGTGGTGATTCGCATCCGGGCGGACGGCCGGTCGGCCGGCCTCGGGCATCCTACCCATCACGACGATGACTGCCACCCGTTGTCCCAACTGCGGCGCCCTGCCCCCCGAGGGCGCGCGATTCTGCCCGAGCTGCGGCCGCGCCCTCGGCGTCGGCGACGCGGCCGAGCGCAAGCTCGCGACCGTGCTCTTCGCCGACCTGGCCGGCTCGACCGAGCTCTCGACCATGATGGACGCAGAGACCTTGCGCGGCCTGCTGGGCGAGGTGTACGACCAGCTCTCGCGCGCCGCCGAGGCGTACGGCGGCACGGTCGAGAAGTTCATCGGCGACGCGGTGATGGCCGTGTTCGGCGTGCCGGTGGCCCACGAGGACGACCCGGAGCGGGCGGTGCGCGCGGCGATCGTCATGCGCTCTCGCCTGATGGGACTGGCCGAGCGCCGCGGCATGGAGCTCGGGCTGCGGATCGGGATCAACACCGGCCTCGTCGTCACCGGGACGAGCCCCGGACGCGACTTCCTCGTCACCGGCGAGGCGGTGAACCTGGCCGCGCGCCTGCAGCAGTCCGCCGAGCCGGGCGAGATCCTGGTCGGCGAGCGCACGTTCCGGGCCGTCGAGCCGCTGGCGCGCACGGTCGCGCCGCGCTCGCTGCGGGTGAAGGGCCGCGCCGGCCCGGTGACGGCGTTCGGGGTCGAGCGGATGGCGCCCGTCGGCTCCTACCGGCGGCGGCGGCGCGCGTTCGGGCCGTTCGTCGGCCGCGATTCGGAGTTGACGCTCATGCGCTCGCTGGTCGAGCGCGCGGTCGAGCACGCCCGGCCGCACCTGATCACGATCATCGGCGAGCCGGGGATCGGCAAGAGCCGCCTGCTCGAGGAGGCGGTCGTCGAGCTCCAGCGCGCCGACGAGCCGCCCGCCGTGTGGGTCGGCCGCTGCCTGCCCTACGGCGAGGCGGGCCCGTACGCGCCGCTGCGCGACGTGCTCCTGCGCGCCGCCACCGTGCGTCCCGATGACAATCCCGACGAGGCCATCGCCCGGGTCACCGGCTTCCTGCACGCGCTCGTCCCCGACGCGACGCCGGAGTGGATCGAGGAGCTGCTGCGCACGGTCTCGAACCGGCGCCGGGCCGTCCGCGAGCACGACGACCTCGAGCGCGACGCGCTGAGCGGCCACGACGCCTGGCGTCAGCTCCTGCTGGCGATGGCGGCGCGCCAGCCGACGCTCGTCGTCATCGAGGACGCGCACTGGGCCGAGCCGGCGCTGCTCGAGCTGATGTCGTCGGTGATCAGGAGCGACGCCCGCGTGCCGCTGGTCGTCCTCTGCATCGCCCGCGACGACCTGCTGGTGCGCCATCCCGGCTGGGGCTCGGGCATGCGCGACGAGACGACGGTCACGCTGTCCGCGCTCCCGCCCGAGCAGATGCGCCGCCTGGCGACGGCGCTCGGCGGCGAGCACGACGGCGAGGTGGCGCTGGCCGGCGGCAACCCGTTCTTCCTCGAGGAGATCCTGGCGATGACGGACGAGGGCGCCGACCGCGTGCCCGAGACCGTCCAGGGCGTGATCAGCGCCCGCATCGACCTGCTGCCGCCGGAGTCGAAGGTGGTGCTGCAGCGGGCGGCAGTGATCGGCCGCCGGTTCACGCAGGCCCAGCTGGCCGCGCTCTCCGGCGAGCCCGACCTGGGCCGCACGCTGCGGCGCCTGGCGGAGCGGGGCATGATCTTCGGCGAGCCGGGCGGCGGCCAGGTGTTCAAGCACGCGCTGATCCGCGACGTCGCCTACGAGAGCATCCCCAGGGCCGAGCGCGCCCGCCTGCACCTCGCGCTCGCCCGCTGCCTCGAGAGCGATCCGGTCGTGAGCCGGCAGACGCTCGCGAGCCACTACGCGACCGCCGCCGGACTCGGCGCCGAGGAGGCCCGCGCCGACGCCGTTCGGCTGCTACTGGCTGCGGCCGCGGACGCCCGCGGGATCTACGCGCACGGCCTGGCGCTGCGCCAGGCGGCCCTGGCCGAGACGCTCGCCCAGGGCGAGAGCGAGCGGTCGGCGGCCGCCGAGGCCGTCGGCGACGCGCGCTGGATGACCGAGGAGGCCGAGGAGGCCATGCAGGCCTACGGCGCGGCGCTCGAGCACGCCGAGGCGGCCGGGGCCGATCCTGGCGACCTGGCCCGCCTGCGCTGGAAGTGGGTCGACATGCCGACGCGGTGGGGCTCGTGGTTCGATGACCTGCCGATCCGAACGACGATCGCAGACACGATCATGCAGGGGCTGGTCGAGGCCCGCAGCGCCCAGCTGCCCATCATCGAGGGCCGGCTGCTGGTCGCGAGCGCGCTCTACCGCTGGCGCTACGAGAGCAGCGACCGGGTCGCGCTCGAGGAGGGGCTGACCGCGGGCCGCGCGGCGCTCGCGATCGGCGAGCGGCTGAACCGGCCGACGCTGCGCTCGGCGGCGATGGACGCGATCGCGGTGCTGCTGCTCGCGCTCGGCCGCTACGCGGAGGCGCGCGACCTGGCCGGCCGCCGGCTCGAGCTGGCGCTTCCGGAGAGCAGCGGCCGCGAGGAGCGCATGGACGCCTGCTCCCAGGCGGCGCAGACGCGCATGCTCGTGGGCGACTACGCGGGCGCAGTGCGCGCCGGCGAGCAGGCCGGCGAGCCGGGCGCCGACGAGGAGGCGCACTGGCAGGCCCGGCCGGTGCTCGACGTGGCCGAGGCGCTGTTCTACTGGGACCGGTGGGAGCCCGCGCTGCGCGCATACGAGCGCTACCTGGCGCTCTACCGGCGCAGCGGCGGCCGCCGGGCCGGAAAGGCGCCGGCCCGGGCGAGCGGGATCGCCGCCGCGATCTACCTGCTCCGCGGCGAGCCGGAGCGGGCCGAGGAGCTCGAGCAACGGCTCGGCTACGTGCCGGTGTCGGAGTTCCACCCGGTGGTCGCGCTCGCGCTCGTCGGCCGGGGCGAGCCGGAGCTCGCGCTCGACCAGCTGCGCCACCTGGGGACGATGCGCCCGAACGCGCTCGCCGTGCGGGCCGAGGCGCTGGCGATGCTCGGCCGTTGGGATCAGTTCGACGCGGCGCTCGCCGACGCCGTCTCGGCGCCGGGCATCGAGCAGCTGCCGCGGGTGATGGCGCAGCTCGACCGCGCCCGCGGCATCGCCGGCGACGAGGCCGCGCTCGACCGGGCGACGCGGGCGTTCGCCGATCTGGGCTGCCGCTTCGAGCGAGCCCGCTGCCTGGAGCTGGCCGGCGACGTCGTCGCCGCCCGCGAGGAGTACGAGCGGCTGGGGGCGATTCCCGCGCTCGAGCGTGCCGGGGTGTAGCGCGCCGCAGTCTATGGTGCGCTCTTCGAGCGATCAACGACCGGGGGGACGGAGAGCATGGCGCAGACCGCGACGATCGAGACGAGCATGGGCACCATCGAGCTGGAGCTCTATCCGGACGACGCGCCCGAGACGGTGGCGAACTTCGAGAAGCTCGCGGGCGACGGCTTCTACGACGGGCTGATCTTCCACCGCGTGATCCCCGACTTCATGATCCAGGCCGGCTGCCCCGAGGGCACCGGCATGGGCGGCCCGGGCTACAAGTTCGACGACGAGATCAACAGCCACCGGATCGTGCGCGGGACGCTCGCGATGGCGAACGCCGGCCCGAACACGAACGGCAGCCAGTTCTTCATCGTGACCGCCGACGCGACGCCGTGGCTCGACGGCAAGCACACGGCCTTCGGCCAGGTGACGAGCGGCCAGGACGTCGTCGACGCGATCCAGAGCGTCGATCGCGACGGCCGCGACCGGCCGACCGAGCCGGTCACGATGCAGAAGGTGACCGTCAGCTCGGAGTAGCGTGCGCCGGTTCCCGCTGAGCGTCGTAGCGTTGGCGTCGGACGCCGTCGAGGCGTTCGGGCCTCCCGCCGAGCGGGACGGGTCGCGGACGCCGGCCGCGCCGATCGGTGCGGAGTTCTCGACGGGAGCGCCGCTCATCCAGAACAACCCGCCGCGGTGACGAAGCGAGGGGTACAGGTCGGCGACCCGCTGCGCCGGGCACGCGAGGCGTACCCCGAGATCGTCTGCGTCAAGGCGCAGACGTCGGCAGAGGCGCAGCACCCCGAGTGGTGCACCGAGGAGGTGGTGCCGCATCGCTCTGTCTGGTTCGGCGGTGATCCGATCCGCGTCATCGCCCTCGGCAAGACACGGATGGGCTGAGGCTCATCGGCTCCAGGTAGCGAGCACCGCGCCCGTCGCCGCAGCGCCCGTGTGCTCCACCCAGTCGAGTGGCGTGCCACGGTAGGTGCGGTCGCGCGCGCTCGGATCGGCGCCGCATTCCAGGGCCAGCCGGGCGAAGTCCGGCCGGTCCCACTCGACGGCGAGGTGGAGCAGGGTGCCGCCGAACGGCTCGAAGCGGCGGCGGACGAGCGACGGCGCCCGGTCGAGCATCCAGCGGGCCGGCTCGATCCGGTCGCTGACGACCGCGAGGCGCAGAGGGCTCGTGCCGCCGGGGAGCGTCTCGGCGAGCTCTTCCGGCGAGGGGTCGAGCGCGTCGAGCGCGGCCAGGTCGGAGAAGCCGATGGCCTCGGCGAGCGCGGTCTGGCGCGGCCTCGGCGGCGGGCCCGGCGCGAGCCACCAGGTCTGGCCCCAGCCGAGCGAATGGAACCCGACGGCCCGGTAGAGCCGCTCGCCCTCGCCGGTCGCGTTCAGCGTCGCGTGCGTGCAGCCCCGCTCGGCCGCGATCCGGCAGGCGGCGATCGTGAGCGCGCGGCCGATGCCCTTGCGCCGGTGGGCGGGGGAGACGCCCATCGAGTAGATGCCGGCGACGCCACGCCACGGGTTCATCGCCGCGTGGCCTGCGATCCGCCCGTCGATCGTGATCGAGACGTGCGCCGCCGGCGGCGCGTCCGGATCGCCGCCGTAGGGCACGTCGTCGGGGATCTCGCGGTGGCCCACGGTGACGGCATAGCGCGGGTCCGGCTCGGGCACGCGGGCCAGGTCGAGCGCCATCCAGTGAGGCTGCCAGCCCCAGCCGAACCCGCGCGCGACCAGCCGCGTGCCGAGGTCGCGGTCGGGCGTCGTGGTCCAGCAGCTCGCCTCGCGCGCGCCCAGCTCGCGTATGCGGGCGACGGCGGCGTCGATCCTGCGGCTGCGGGGAAACGCCAGGGTCGCGGAGCCTCCGCCGACGATCAGGTCGAGCGCGCCGACTCGCTCCACGCCGCCGCCTCGAGCCCGCGCCAGCCGCCGGAACCACGAGCGGTGGTTCGCCGCGGCGGCACGGATCGAAGCGGCGGAGTCCATGGGTGGAGTGTGGCCGCGGCAGTGGGTGGGCGCGCCAGGTGGGGGTGGCGACAGGCACCGCTATCAGCATGTGACATTTGTCGGCGTTTGGCGGCCGGCGAGCGCCAGCCCGCCGGCCCCGCGCGCCTACCACCAACCAAGCCCCGCGAGCTCCCCGAGCCCGCGAATCGTCGCATCCGGCACGACGCCGCGGGAGTCGCCGCCGTTGCGGTCGATCCAGACGCCGCGCAGGCCGGCCCGCTGGGCCCCGGCGATGTCGCGGAGGGGGTTGTCGCCGACCATGGCGGCGTCGTCCGGGCCGCAGCCGACGGCGTCGAGCGCGGTGCGGAAGATCACGGGATCCGGCTTGGACGCGCCCACCGCGCCCGACGTCACGATGGCGTCGAAGTGCCCGGTCAGGCCGGATGCGTCGAGCTTGGTGCGCTGGTGCTCCTCGGTGCCGTTGGTCACGACGACCAGGCGCATCCGCGCGCGCAGCGACTCGAGCACCGCCACGGTCTCCGGGTAGGGCCGGCACGCGGCATGGCGGTGCTCCCGGTAGGCCTGCGCCAGCCGCTCCGCCAGCTCGCGGTCGTCGACGCCGTGCTCGGCGAGCGCCTCGTGCCAGGCGCCGAGGCGGAAGGCATCCGCCCACTCCTCGGTGCCGACGGGGAAGGGCGCCCAGAGCGCCTCCCACGAGCTCATGTCGCGCATCTCGAGCGCCGCCGCATCCGGTGCCTGGCCCCAGAGCACACGCGCCCGGGCGTGCAGCACGACGCCCATCCCGGACGGCCCGCCCAGCGCCGCGGCGCAGTCGTCGACCGCCGCCAGGAACCCGGCGTAGTCGGGGATGAGCGTGTCGTCGAGGTCGAGCAGCAGCGCCTTCACCGGCCCACCAGCCCCCGCATCCACGCGCCCGCCTCGCGCACCGCCTCGAGGTCGACGCCGGTCTCGTGCCCGCGCTCGTGCAGGAACCCGACCAGCTCCTCGGTCGAGAGGTTGCCGGGCGCACCCGGTGCGAACGGGCAGCCGCCGAGGCCGCCCGCCGAGGAGTCGAAGACACGCACGCCGGCCCCGAGCCCGGACGCCACGTTCTCGAGCGCCAGCCCGCCGGTGTCGTGGAGGTGCAGCGCGATCTCCTCGACCGGCACCGATCCGGCCACCGCCGCGACGACGGCGGGCACCTGCTCGGGACGGCCGACGCCGATCGTGTCGCCGATCGAAATCTGTTCGCAGCCCAGGCCGCGCAGCGCCGCGGCGACCCCGGCGACGACCTCAGGCGGCACCTCGCCCGAATAGGGGCAGCCGAACGCCGTCGAGATGTACCCGCGCGTCCACATCCCCTCCGCATGCGCCCGCTGCAGCACCGGCGCGAACGCGAGCAGCGACTCCGCGATCGTCATGCCGATGTTCGCGCGGGTGAACTCGTCGGATGCGGCCGTGAAGACGGCGATCGCGTCGGCCCCGGCGGCCAGCGCCCGGTCGAGCCCGCGCACGTTCGGGACGAGCACCGGATAGCGCACGCCCGTCCGGCGCCGGATCGCGGGCAGCACCTCGTCGGCATCCGCCAGCTGGGGGACGGCCCGCGGCGAGACGAACGACGTCGCCTCGACCACCGGGAGGCCGGCGTCGGCGAGCCGCTCGATCAGCCGCACCTTGTCGGCTGCGGGGACGACGGCCGCCTCGTTCTGGAGGCCGTCGCGCGGGCCGACCTCGACAACCGTGACCGGGTCGCTCACGGCCCGTCGAGCTCCACCAGCGCCTGCCCGCGCGCGACCAGGTCGCCGGCCGCCACCAGCACGGCCGTGACCGTTCCGTCGGCCGGCGCCGACACGGCCAGCTCCATCTTCATCGCCTCGAGCACGACCAGCGGCTCGCCGGCGGCCACGGCCTGGCCCTCCCGGACGTCCACGCGCAGCACCGTGCCCGGCATGGGCGCGTGCAGCGAGCCGTCGGCCGCTGCGAGCGGCCCCGCCTCGGCCTCGTGGGCCGCGACCCGGTACTGCCAGCCGGCGTGGAGCACGTGCCCGTCTGCCACCTCGACCTCGGGCCGCGGCGGCCCGAAGGCGTGCCACACGTCGTCGCCGCCTGCGGCCAGCGCCGCCGCGCGCACGTCGTCCGGCAGCGGCGGCACGAGCTCGTCCCGCCACCGCTGCTCGACGAAGTCGATCCCGGCGGCGCCGGCCCGGAAGCCGGGCTGGTCGAGCAGCCAGCGCAGGAAGCCGAGGTTCGTCTGCACGCCGAGCACGGTCGTGTCCGCCAGCGCCGCCGCCATCCGCTCGATGCAGGCGTCGCGGTCCTCGGCGTGAGCGATCACCTTGGCGAGCAGCGGGTCGTAGCGCACGCCGACCTCGTCGCCCTCGCGCACGCCCGCGTCGACCCGCACGCCCGGCCACACCGGCAGCCGCAGGCGCGCCAGCCGCCCGGTCGCGGGGACGAAGCTCGCCGCCGGATCCTCGGCGTAAAGGCGGCACTCGAGCGCATGGCCGCGCAGACCGACGTCGTCCTGCTCGAGCTCGAGCGGCTCGCCCGCCGCGATCTCGAGCTGCGCCCGCACCAGGTCGAGGCCGGCCACGGCCTCGGTCACGGGATGCTCGACCTGGAGGCGCGCGTTCAGCTCGAGGAAGCACCACGTGCCGTCGTCGGCGACCAGGAACTCGACGGTGCCCGCGCCGACGTACCCGGCCGCAGAGGCGATCGCCACCGCGGCCGCGCCCAGGGCCGCGCGCTGGTCGGGATCGACGGCGGGGGAGGGGGACTCCTCGACGATCTTCTGGTGGCGGCGCTGGAGCGAGCAGTCGCGCTCGCCCAGGTGGATGCACGACCCGTGCGCATCGGCCAGCACCTGCACCTCGACGTGGCGGGCGCCGGTCAGGCGCCGCTCCAGGTAGACGCGGTCGTCGTCGAACGCCGCAGCCGCCTCGCGCCGGGCCGAGTCGATCGCCGCGCGAACGTCAGACACGTCGTCGACCGCGCGCATGCCGCGCCCGCCGCCGCCGGCAGCCGCCTTGACGAGCAGCGGCGCCCCGAGCGCACGCGCCTCGCGAGCCAGGGTCGCGTCGGTGAGGTCGTCGCCGGCGTAGCCCGGCGCGACGGCGACGCCGGCCTCCTCGGCCAGCCCGCGGGCGGAGATCTTGTCGCCCAGGGCGCGCATCGCCGACCCGGGCGGGCCGACCCAGCGCATGCCCGCCGCCTCCACGGCGTCCGCGAAGTCGGCGTTCTCCGCCAGGTACCCGTAGCCGGGGTGGACGGCGTCGGCGCCGGCGGCCGTCCCCGCCGCCACGATCTCGGGGATGCTCAGGTAGCTCGTGACGGCCGTGGCGCCGTCGGCCAGCTCGACGTGCAGCGCGCCGCGGTCGGCCGGTTCGTACACCACATGCGCGTCGATGCCGAGCTCCTTGCACGCGCGGATCACGCGCACCGCGATCTCGCCGCGGTTGGCGATCAGGAGCTTGGCGATTCCGGCGACCATGCCGGCGGTCGCTTGCCCAGGAAGGCGTCGAGCCCCTCGCGGGCCTCGTTGCCGGCGCGCGTCACCGCCAGCCGCTCCGCGAGGTCGGGCAGCGTCAGCGAGCGGGTCGCGTCGCGGACGAGCTGCTTCGACGCCGCGACGGCGTCCGGCCCGCACGCCAGGTAGGCGAGGATGGTGTCGGCGACGGCGTGTTCGAGCTCCGCGGGCGGGCAGATGCGGTGGACGAGCCCGATCGCGAGCGCGTGGGCGGCGTCGAACCGCTCGCCGCTCGTGAACAGGGCGCGGGCGTGGCCGGGGCCGATCGCGCGCAGCACGAACGGCGAGATCGTGGCGGCGATCAGGCCGAGCCGGGTCTCGGTGAACCCGAACCTGGCGTCCGTGCCGGCGACGGCGATGTCGGCGCATGCCACCAGGCCGGCGCCGCCGCCCAGCGCGGCGCCGTTCACCTTGGCGATCACGGCGCGCGGGCAGGCGTCGAGCGTCTCGAACAGGTTGCGGGCCACGGCGGCGTCGGCCACGTTGTCGTCGTGGTCGAGGTCGCGCGCCTTGCGCATCCACTCGATGTCGGCCCCGGCGCAGAACGCCTTGCCGGCGCCGGTGAGCACGATCACCCGGGTGCCGTCGTAGGAGAGCGCCGAGACCATCTGGGTGAGCTCGATCATGAGTTCGCGGTCGAGCGCGTTCCGTGAGTCCGGGCGGTCGAGCGTGATCGTGGCCACGAGGCCGTTCCTGTCGAGCCGGACGCCGCTCACATCCGGAAGACCCCGAAGGTCGTGGCCGGCACCGGCCCGCAGGCCGCCGCCGCGAGGCCCAGGGCGAGCACCTTGCGCGTGTCGACCGGGTCGATCACGCCGTCGTCCCAGAGCCGGGCGGTCGAGTAGTACGGGCTGCCTTCACGGTCGTAGGTTTCCAGAATCGGCGCCTCGAAGGCGTCACGTTCGGCCTCGTCCATCTCTCCGCGAACCGTCGACAGGACGCGCGCGGCCTGGGCGCCGCCCATCACCGAGATGCGCGCGTTCGGCCACATCCACAGCTGCCGCGGCGAGTAGGCCCGGCCGCACATCGCGTAGTTGCCCGCGCCGAACGACCCGCCGATGACGACCGTGAACTTGGGCACCTCGGCACACGCTACCGCGGTGACCAGCTTCGCGCCGTCCTTGGCGATCCCGCCCGCCTCGTACTCGCGCCCGACCATGAAGCCGGTGATGTTCTGCAGAAAGACGAGCGGGATGCGCCGGCGCGCGGCCAGCTGGATGAAGTGGGCGCCCTTGAGCGCGGACTCGGAGAACAGGATGCCGTTGTTCGCGAGGATCGCCACCGGATAGCCCATCAGGTGGGCGAAGCCGCACACGAGCGTGTCGCCGTAGAGCGGCTTCCACTCCTGCATCTGCGCGCCGTCCACGATCCGGGCGATGATCTCCCGCACCTCGAACGGCCGCCGAAGGTCGGCGCCGGCCGCCCCGTGCAGCTCGGCCGGGTCGAATGCGGGCTCGGCCGGCGTCTGCCGCTGCCACGGCTCCGGCGGCGGATCGCCCAGGTTGCGGACGATCTCGCGGGTGAGGGAGAGGGCGTGCTCGTCGTCGTTCGCCAGGTGGTCGACGACGCCGCTCTGACGGGCGTGGACGTCGGCGCCGCCGAGCTCCTCGGCGGTCACGTCCTCGCCGGTGGCCGCCTTCACGAGCGGCGGCCCGCCCAGGAAGATCGTACCGGTGCCCTTCACGATCACCGCCTCGTCGCTCATCGCCGGCACGTAGGCGCCGCCGGCGGTGCACGAGCCCATGACGACCGCGATCTGGGGGATGCCGGCGGCCGACATGCGGGCCTGGTTGTAGAAGATGCGGCCGAAGTGGTCGCGGTCGGGGAAGACCTCGGCCTGGAGCGGCAGAAACGCGCCGCCGGAGTCGGCCAGGTAGACGCAGGGGAGGTGGTTCTGGGCGGCGATCTCCTGTGCCCGCAGGTGCTTCTTCACCGTCATCGGGAAGTAGCTGCCGCCCTTCACCGTGGCGTCGTTCGCCACGATGACACACGGGCGGCCGGCGATGGGGCCGATCCCGGTCACGATCCCGGCGCTGGGAGCCTCGCCGTCGTACATGCCGTGGGCGGCCAGGGGCGAGAGCTCGAGGAAGGCGGCGCCCGGGTCGACGAGGCGTTCGACCCGCTCCCGGGCGAGCAGCTTGCCGCGGGCGTGGTGGCGCTCGACGGCCTTCTCGCCGCCGCCGGCGCGGGCGCGTTCGAGGTAGCGGTCGAGCTCCGCGACCAGGCCGCGCATGTGCTCGCGATTGCGCAGGAACTCGTCGGAGCCGGCGTCGAGGTGGCTGGCGATGCGCGGCACGGCCGGAGCGTACCGGGACGGCCCTCGACGCCGTGCGAATGTCAGCTCGACATTTGACAGACGGCGCCGGTGATGTCATAGTGACGTCATGGAGACAACACGATTCGTGGAAGCCGTGCGAGCCGACCTCGAGTCGGCGGCCGCCGTGGGCGGCCAGACGCTCGTCGAGGCCGCCGGCAGGCTGTCCGCCGCGCTCGACGCATCGATGCGCCTGGCGCTCCTGGATGCGCTGTCCGAGGCGGCCATGGAGCTCAGCAGGCAGCTCGCAGCCGGCCGCATCGAGGTGCGGCTGGCCGGGCGCGACGTCGAGCTCACCTACGTCGCCGATGCGCCGGCTCCGCCTGCCGCCGAGGAGGACTCCTCGGCCCGGATCACCCTGCGCCTGCCGGAGCGGCTGAAGGCCGACGCCGAGGCCGCCGCCGCCCGCGACGGCGTCTCGACGAACGCCTGGCTCGTCCGGGCGGTCACGGCCGCCGTCGGCCAGCGCCGGGTCGGGAACCGCCTGCGCGGCTACTCGTCCGGATGAGAGGAGAGGTCATGAGCGCCATGTACAACCTGCGGCTGCCCGCGTCCGAGCTCGCCAAGCTGGAGCCGTTCCGAACGCACGACCACGCCGATCCGAGCGACGCCGTCGTGCGCGTGCCGGCCGCACCCGAGGCCGCCCCCGCCGTCACGCCGCGCCGGCCCCGGCCCGCCCACCATCTGTCCGGCTTCGCCCGGGCCTGATCGAGGAGACCGCCACCGATGGCAACCCACCACACACCGAACGGCGTCCGGCTCAAGGTGCGCCTGCTCGCCGGCCGCTGCGAAGTCGAGACCGCCGAGACGAGCGAGACGGTGGTCGAGGCCACGCCGATGAACCGCTCGTCCGCCTCCCGCGAGGCCGCCGACGCCGTCGTCGAGGAGCTCCGCGACCTGGCCGACGGCGGCAAGGAGCTCGTCGTCGAGGTGCCGAAGCGCAAGCGGCTCGTGCCCGGGTTCGGCGACGCGCAGGTGCTGATCCGCGTCCGCGGCCCGCACGGGCTGGGTCTCGACGTGTCGTCGGCCTCCGCCGACGTCGACGCCATCGGCCGGCTCGGCGACGCCGATGTGCGCACCGCGTCGGGCGACGTCCGCATCGAGTCGGTCGGCGGGAGCGCCGAGGTGAAGACCGCAAGCGGCGACGTCGCGCTGGGGCGGCTGGACGGCGCCTCCGGGGTGAACACCATGTCGGGCGACGTCCGCGTCCGCGAGACCGCGACG
The DNA here is from genome assembly GCA_036273515.1 of Gaiellales bacterium. Lineage (GTDB taxonomy): Bacteria > Actinomycetota > Thermoleophilia > Gaiellales > JAICJC01 > JAICJC01. The sequence continues at coordinate 100,832 of DASUHM010000008.1, read as the reverse complement.
GCGCTCACCGTCAACACCATGTCCGGCGACGTCCGCATCCAGCGGGCGACGGGAGGGACGATCCAGCTGCGGAGCATGTCGGGCGACCTGGAGGCCGCGATCGCGCGCGGCGCAAGCCTTTACGTCGACGCCACCTCCGCGTCGGGCGACGTCCGCTCCGAGCTGCCGGTCACCGGCTCCGCCCCCGACGGCGGTCAGGCCGACGTGGAGCTGCGCGCGACGTCGCTGAGCGGCGACATCGTCGTCACCCGGGCCGAGCCGGCCCCCTCGCAGGCCGCATAGGTCCATGACGCACGAACCGCTCGGCCCCGGGCTCAGCCGGGGCCGAGCGGCAGGCTCACCGTGAAGGTGCTGCCGCGGCCCGGCGTGCTCTCCGCCGCGATGCGCCCGCCGTGGCCGGTGACGAGCTGCTCCGCGATGGAGAGCCCGAGGCCCGAGCCGCCGAACGCCCGGGTGCGGGCCTCGTCGGCACGGTAGAAGCGCTCGAACACGTGCTCGAGCGCGTCGGGGTCGATCCCGATCCCGGTGTCCGACACCGCCACGACGGCCGAGCCGTCGACGCGGCGGGCGTCGACCGTGACCCTGCCGCCCTCGGGGGTGTAGCGCAGCGCGTTGTCGACCAGGATGACGACGAGCTGGTGCAGCTGGTCGGCGTTCCCCCGCACCTCCATGCCGTCCGTCACCGAGACGTCGAGGGCCACCTTGCGCTCGCCGGCGAGCGGCCGCAGCGCCTGCGCCGAGGAGGTGACGAGCTCGCCCAGGTCGATGCGCGACTCGGCGGAGGCGCCGCCCTGGCCGCGGGCGAGCGCGAGCATCGCTTCGACCAGCGAGGTCAGCCGGTCGGTCTCGGCCAGGATCTCGGCCGCCTCCTCGCTGTCGGGCTGCTCCTGCTGCAGGAACTCGGCATTCGCCCGGATCACCGCCAGCGGCGTCCGCAGCTCGTGCGAGGCGTCGGCGACGAACGTCCGCTGGCGCTCGAACGCGGCGGCGACGGGAGCGAGCGACTTCCCCGCCACGAACCATCCGCCGACAGCCGCGACCGCGATGCAGACCGCGACGCCGAGCAGCATGTTGCGCAGGAGGCCGTGGAGCGCGTCCTCCTCCGGCTCGAGCGATCGGGCCACCTGCACCACGAGGTTCGCGCGCGGCAGGTCGAGGGAGTAGATGCGCGTGGTGACGCCGTTGCGCTCGATCGTCCGCAGGTCGGTGCCGTGGTGAATCGCCGCCAGCGCCGAGGTGCGGTTCGGGGGCGGCGCGCCGTTGCTGTTGCCGGCGGGTGCGCCGCTGCTCCCGTCGCTCCACCCGACCGTGTACGAGGTGCCGTAGTCGGCGTCGAGGGCGGCGGCCACACCCTCGCGGTGCACCTTCAATTGCACGCGGGTCGCCGTCACCCGCAGCCCGTGGTCGACGTTGGTGCGCAGCTGCCGCTCCTCGAGCTGGAAGACCGCCAGGCACAGCGCGAGCAGGAACAGCGCCAGCGCCCCGACGTACCAGGCCGTCAGCCGGATCCGCGTGCTTTTGAACATGTGGTGGAGGGAGTCTCAGTCCGCGCGGCGGAAGCTGTACCCGAGCCCGCGGACCGTCCGGATCGGGTCGTGGTCGGCGCCCGCCCGTTTCAGCTTCCGGCGGACGTAGTGCACGTAGATGTCGACGACGTTCGAGGCGGGCTCGAAGCCGTCGCCCCACACCTGCTCGCGCAGCTGGTCGCGGGAGAGCACGACGCCGGGGTTGCGCATCAGGTACTCCAGCAGCGCCAGCTCGGTGCCGGTCAGCTCGACCGACGTCCCGTTCACGCGCAGCTCGCGCGCGGTGGTGTCGAGCTCGAGCGAGCCCGAGCGCAGCAGCTCCGGCTCGACCTTGCCGCGGCGGTGGAGCGCGCGCAGCCGGGCCTGCAGCTCGGCCAGCGAAAACGGCTTCGGCAGGTAGTCGTCGGCGCCGACGTCGAGTCCCTCGATGCGGTCGGCGACCGTCCCGCGCGCCGTCAGCATGATGATCGGCACGGCGTTCCCGTCGTCGCGCAGCCGGCGGCAGACCTCGATGCCGGACAGGCGGGGCAGCTGGAGGTCGAGGACGAGCGCGTCGTGCGCGCGGGTGCGCGCGACCCGCAGCGCCTCGTCGCCGTCGCCGACGATGTCCACGGTGTGACCGCTCGACTCGATCGATTTGCGCAGGATCCGGGCCAGAGGCCGGTCGTCTTCGACGACGAGGATGTGCATGCGCCAAGCGTAGCGATGTGCGATTGGCCGGTTCTAACGCGTCAGCGCAGAGCCTGCTCGAACCGCGGATCGTCACGCACTGCGGCGAAGTCGTCGTCCCGGCGTGCGTCGTCGCGGAATCGCGGGCGCAGCTCGACGGACCGCCGCAGGTGGGCGAACGTGTCGTCGCTGGTGTCGCCGGCGAGCGTGGCGAAGCAGGCGTAGTTGTAGTTCAGGCCCGCGTGGTCCGGCAGGTGCTCGAGCGCGCCGCGGAGCGCTTCGAGCGCGTCGGCATACCGCCCTTCGCTGTACGCCGTCATCGACTCGTTGTGGTACGGCCACGCCTCACCCCAGTCCACGCCGCTATACGCCTCGCCGGGCGCGGCGCCGACCACGAGCAGGGTTCCGTCACCCGTGGCCTTCCGCCGCGCCTCCGGTCCGACGAACACGAGCGTTCCCGGCCGCGCGGCGACCGCCTCGCCGTCGATCTCGAACGTGACGTTGCCGTCGAGCACGACGTACAGCTCCTCCTGGCCCGACCCGGCCTCGTCGTGGTCGTTGACCAGCGTGCCGTCCTCCCTGGGCGTGAACGCGTTGACGCCGAACGCGTGGATCCCCAGGTGCTCGCGCACCGGGATGTCTCTGCCGCGCCGCTCCATGTCGTCGACGTGCGCGACCCGCCAGTGCGGCTTGTCGTTCATCCGATCCCTCCCTGTTGTCGAGCGCTACGCGGAAGGCTACTGCGCGCTCGGCGCCGCGACCGCGGCCGTCATCGAGGCGACGAACTCGGCCAGGGCGGCCGGTCCGCCGGACTCCGAGACCTCGATCGCCTTCGACCCGATCACGACGCCGTCGGCGCCAGCGGCGAGTGCCGCGGTCGCGTGCTCCGGCGCCGAGATCCCGAAGCCGACCAGCAGCGGCAGGTCGGTGTGCGCCCGGACCCGCTGCGCGAGCCCGGTGACGCCGACGGAGAGGCGGTCGCGGGTGCCGGTCACCCCGGCGACCGACACGAGGTAGATGAACCCGCTCGCCAGCGAGCAGGCCAGCTCGATGCGGTCGTCGGCCGAGGTCGGCGCGAGCAGCGGGACGAGGTCGAGCCCGTGCTCGCGGCAGCCCGCGGCGATCTCGCCGGCCTCGTCGGCGGGGACGTCCGGCACGATCAGACCGGACGCGCCCGCGGCGGCCGCGTCGGCGCAGAACCGGCGCTCGCCGTAGGCCATCACGGGCGCCGCATAGGTCATCGGCACGATCGGGACGTCCACCCGCGAGCGGATCTCGCGGATCACGTCGAGCGCCCGGGTCGTCGTCATCCCGCCGCGCAGCGAGCGCTGGCCCGCGCGCTGGACCGTTGGCCCGTCGGCGAGCGGATCGGAATAGGGGATGCCGATCTCGAACAGGCCCGCACCGGCGCCGGCTGCGGCCTCGGCCAGGTCGGCCGTGTCCGTGTCGGCCATCAGGTAGATCGAGATGACCGGCGGGGAGAGCTTCACCGCGCCTCGAACGCGTCGACGGTGTCGACGTCCTTGTCGCCGCGGCCCGAGAGGCCGACCAGCCACACCTCGTCCGGCTTCGCCGAGCGCAGCGCGAGCGCCAGGGCGTGGGACGACTCGAGCGCGGGGATGATGCCCTCGCGCCGGCACAGCAGGTGGAACGCCGCGAGCGCGTCGGCGTCGGTGACGGGCTCATAGGTGGCGCGGCCGGAGTCCTTCAGGTACGAGTGCTCGGGCCCGACGCCGGGGTAGTCGAGCCCGGCCGAGATCGAATGGCTCTCGAGCACCTGGCCGTCGTCGTCGGCGAGCACGTAGGAGCGCGAGCCGTGCAAAACCGAAACGCGGCCCTTCGAGAGCGTGGCGGCGTGGCCGCGGTCGTCGCCGCCGGCCTCGGCGCCGACCAGGCGCACGTCCTCGTCGGCGACGAACGGGTGGAACAGGCCGATCGCGTTCGACCCGCCGCCGACGCACGCGCATACCGCGTCCGGCAGCCGCCCCTCGCGGTCGAGGATCTGCGCGCGGGCCTCGCGGCCGATGACGGACTGGAGGTCGCGGACGAGCACGGGGTAGGGGTGCGGGCCGGCCGCCGAGCCGATCAGGTAGTGGGTCGTCTCGACGTTCGTGATCCAGTCGCGGATGGCCTCGTTCATCGCGTCCTTGAGCGTGCCCGAGCCGGCGCTGACGGGGACGACCTCGGCCCCGAGCATGTGCATCCGCACGACGTTGGGGTGCTGGCGGCGGATGTCCTCCTCGCCCATGTAGACGTGGCACTCGAGGCCGAACCGGGCGCACACCGTGGCGGCGGCGACACCGTGCTGGCCGGCGCCCGTCTCGGCCACGATCCGATGCTTCCCGAGCCGCACCGCCAGCAGCGCCTGGCCGACGGCGTTGTTGATCTTGTGGGCGCCGGTGTGGTTCAGGTCTTCGCGCTTGAGCCAGATCCGGGCGCCGACCTCCTGGCCGACGCGTTCGGCCAGGTAGAGCGGCGTCGGCCGGCCGATGTAGTCGCGCGCCAGCCGCTCCACGTCGGCGGCGAAGGTGGGGTCGGCGTTCGCCGTCCGGTAGCCGGCGGCCAGCTCGTCGAGCGCCCCCATCACCGTCTCGGGCACGAACCGGCCGCCGTAGGCGCCGAAGCGGCCGCGGTCGTCGGGGAGCGTGCTCACGGGGCCGCCTTCGCGTTGCGGACGAACTCGCGCACGCGGTCGTGATCCTTCACGCCCGGCGAGCTCTCGACGCCGCGCGAGGTGTCGACGGCCCAGGGATGCGCCACGGCGATCGCGGCGGCGACGTTGTCGGGGTCGAGGCTGCCGGCGAGCATGACGGGGTTCTGGATCCGGGCGGCCCGCTCCCAGTGCTTGTGCAGCGCCTCGGTGTCTGGCCGCGACCCGTACGGCAGGTCGAACTGCACCGGCACGTCGTCCGGCACACCCGCCGGCGGCTCGCCTCGGGCGGCGACGATCGTGTCACGGAAGTCGTCTGGATCGTCAAAGTTCTGCACCAGGTCGAACGCGCCATCCAACCGGGGTCTGACCCCGTTGTCCGTCACCACCGCCACCGTCTTCACGCCCGCGGGCACCCGCGCCGCAAGCGCCTGCGCCCGGTCGAGCTCGACGTAACGGGGCGTGTCGGGCACGAGCACGAAGCCCACCATGTCGGCGCCGGCGGCCACCGCCGCGTCGACGTCCTGCTCGCGGGTCAGGCCGCAGATCTTCACGAGCGTCATCGCGCCACCCCCACGAGCTCGGCCAGCAGGCCGGGTGCGCGCATGAGCGCCGTCCCCACCAGCACCGCGTCGGCGCCGGCGTCGCGGGCGGCCTCGACGTCGGCGCGCGAGGAGATGCCCGACTCGGCGACGCGCACGACCGAGCCCGGCAGGCCGGAGACGAGCCCGAGCTGGCGTTCCCGGTCGACCGCGAGCGTGTCGAGGTCGCGCGCGTTCACGCCGACGACGCGCGCCTCGAGCGCGAGCGCCCGCTCGACCTCCTCGGCCGAGTGCGTCTCGACGAGCGCGTCCATCCCGAGCAGCTCGGCCGCCTGCAGCAGCCGCCGGGCCTCGGCGTCGCTCACCATCGCCAGGATCACGAGGATCGCGTCGGCGCCGGCCAGCCGCTGGGCCGCGACCTGCTCGGGGAAGACCGTGAAGTCCTTGGCGATGGCCGGCAGGTCGGCGGCGCCACGGGCGGCGGCCAGGTCGCCGAGGCTGCCGGCGAAGTCGCGCTCGGCGCACAGCACCGACATCGCGGCCGCGCCGCCCATCGCGTAGGAGCGCGCGGTCTCGGCGACATCGGCCTCGGGCGCGATCGCGCCCTGCGACGGTGACGCCCGCTTGATCTCGGCGATCACGGTCACCGCCGGGCCGGCGGCGAGCGCGTCGGCGAAGCCGCGCGCCGGCTCGGGGGCGTCGCGGCGGATGTCGCCGGAGAGCCGGGTGAGGTAGCCGCTCATGCCGCCTCCGGCGCGCGGGCGCGCGTGAAGGCGACGAGCTCCTCGAGCTTCGCCAGGGCCGCCCCGGTGTCGATCGCCTCGACGGCGGCGTCGATCGCGTCCTCGAGCTCCGGCACGACCCCGCCGCAGACGAGCGCGGCACCGGCGTTCAGGATGACGGCGTCGCGGCGCGGGCCCTTCTCGCCGTCGAACACGGTCAGGATCACCGCCGCGTTCTGGGCCGGGTCGCCGCCGCAGCGCAGGTCGTCCGGGCTGCCCGGCCCGGGGCCGGTCGAGAGCGGCGCCGGGTCGAGCGTGTAGGTGCGCACCTCGCCGTCGCGCACCTCGGAGACCAGGTTCTCGCCGGTCGGCGTGAGCTCGTCCAGGCCGCCGAAGCCGTGCACGACCATCGCGTGCTCCGCGCCGAGCTTTGCCAGCACGTGGGCGATCGGCTCCACCAGGCCCTCGGAGTAGACGCCGAGCACCTGGCGGCGGGCGCCGGCCGGGTTCGTCAGCGGCCCGAGCAGGTTGAAGACGGTGCGGATGCCGAGCTCCTGCCGCACCGGGCCGACGTGGCGCATCGCCGGGTGGTGGGCCTGGGCGAAGAGGAAGCCGAACCCGACCGTGTCGATGCACTCGGCCACGTCCGCGGGCGCCAGGTCGATGCGCACGCCGAGCGCCTCGAGCACGTCCGCCGAGCCCGTGCGCGACGACATCGCCCGGTTGCCGTGCTTGGCGACGGTCGCGCCGGCCGCCGCGGCGACCAGCGCCGCCGACGTCGAGATGTTGAAGGTGTTCAGGCCGTCGCCGCCGGTGCCGCAGGTGTCGACCAGGTCCGCCCGCGAGGGCCGCGCAGGGGTGACGTGCGCGCGCATCGCCCGGGCGCAGCCGGCGATCTCGTCCGGCGTCTCGCCCTTCATCCGCAGAGCGACGACGAACGCCGAGATCTGGGTCGGCGAGGCGTCGCCGCTCATCACCTGCATCATGGCGATATGGGTCTCCTCGGCCGACAGGTCGCGGCCTTCGACCAGCGTCTTGATCGCGTCCGTGATCACGCCCGCCGCTCCTCCATCGCCAGGAAGTTGCCGATCAGGGTGCGCCCGTACGGGGTCAGCACGGACTCGGGGTGGAACTGTACGCCGTGCAGCGAGAATCGCCGGTGCCGCACCCCCATCACCTCGCCGTCGGGCGTCCGCGCGGTCACCGCGAGGTCGGACGGGATGTCGCCGACGGCGGCGAGCGAGTGGTAGCGGCCCGCCTCGAACGGGGACGGGATCCCGGCGTAGAGCGGCGAGCCGTCGTGGCTGACCTGGTCGGGCTTTCCGTGCACGATCCGGCCGGCCCGGTCGACGGCCCCGCCGTTGAGCTCGACGATCACCTGGTGGCCGAGGCAGACCCCGAGCACGGGGATGCGGCCGGTGGCGCGGCCGATCAGGCCGGCCGAGACACCGGCCTCGGCGGGCGTGCCCGGGCCGGGGGACACGACCAGGTGGGTCGCGCCCCACCTGTCGAAGTCGTCGCCATCAACGGCGTCGTTTCGCTCGACGCGCACCTCGGCGCCGGCCGTCGCGATGTAGTCCACCAGGTTGTAGGTGAACGAGTCGTAGTTGTCGACGACGAAGACCCGCGGCGCGCTCATCGACCGTACGCCCCCGTCTCTGCCCGGTCGATCGCGGCCGCCAGCGCCGCCACCTTGTTCATCGCCTCCTGGTACTCCTCGTCCGCGTCCGAGTCCGCCACGATCCCACACCCCGACTGGAGGTAGGCGACGCCGTCGCGCAGCACCATCGTCCGAAGCGCGATGCAGGTGTCCATGTCGCCGCCGAACCCCAGGTAGCCGATGGCGCCGGCGTACGCCCCGCGGCGGCGGCCCTCGAGCTCGGAGATGATCTGCATCGCCCGCACCTTCGGCGCGCCGGACACGGTGCCGGCCGGGAACGTCGCCCGCAGCAGGTCGACCGCGTCGCGGCCCTCCGCGATCCGGCCGAACACGCGCGAGACGATGTGCATGACGTGCGAGTAGCGCTCGACGTCCATGTAGCGCTCGAGCCGCACCGAGCCGGGCACGCACACCCGGCCGAGGTCGTTGCGGGCCAGGTCGACCAGCATGACGTGCTCGGCCCGCTCCTTCTCCGAGGCCATCAGCTCGGCGGCAAGGGCGTCGTCCTGCGCCTCGTCGGCGCCGCGCGGCCGCGTGCCGGCGATCGGGCGCAGCTCGCACGTGCCGTCGACGCCGAGGCGGACGTGCGTCTCCGGCGAGGAGCCGATCAGCTGGAAGCCGCCCATGTCGAGCAGGAACATGTACGGCGACGGGTTCACGGTGCGCAGCGCCCGGTAGATGGCGAACGGCGAGGCCTCGGTGCGGCGGCGCACGCGCTGGGACGGCACGACCTGGAACGCATCGCCGGCGGCGATGTGGAGCTTGGCCCGCTCGACCGCCGCGATGAAGCCGTCGCGGGTCATCTCGGCATCGGCGGCCCCGGCGGCGACGGGCGCGGCGGGCGGCGCGGAGGCGGCGCCGTCGAGGGCGGCGGTCACCCGCTCGACCTCGGCCCGCGGCCCGGTCACCGTCATCGTGCGGCGGACGTGGTCGAAGGCCACCGACGTCGAGGCGAGCAGGAAGCGCATCGTCGGCAGCCCCGCATCGGCCCCGTTGGCGGGCGGGAGCGGCACGGGCTCGAGCTCGGCCACCCAGTCGTAGCTCAGGTAGCCCACCGCGCCGCCGGCGAAGGGCGGCCGCCCCGGGCCGGGACCCGGCCGGCCGGCGGCGAACGCGGCTGCCTCGGCCAGCGAGTCGACCGCCGGGAGGCCCGCCCCGAGGAACGAGTAGCGGCCCACCTGCTCGCCCCGCTCGACCGACTCGAGCAGGAACGCCGGCGCCCCCAGCGCCTCGCGCAGGCGCAGGTAGGCGCCGACCGGCGTGACCAGGTCGGCGGGGAGTTCGCGGGTGTTCAGATCGTCGTTCATGCCAACAAAAAAGCCTCCCGCCGGTGGGCGGAGAGGCCGGTTGCGAAGCGCGGATGCCGTGGCAGAGCTAGCGGGCCGCACCTCGCACGCATCGCCACCACCAGTGTCCGCCGGTCGTCATTTCGGCCCGGACTATGCTCCATCGCTGCCCCCTTCGTCAAGTCGGAAAGGATCCCGTTTGCCGCGCACAGTCGTCCTCGGCACCGCCCGCACGCCCTTCGCCAGGCTCGGCGGAGGCCTGGCTTCGCTGTCCGCGCCCAAGCTCGGCATCGCCGCCGGGTCGGCGGCGCTCGAGCGCTCCGGCGTCGAGCCGGGAGACATCGGCTACGTCGTCATGGGCCAGGTGCTCCAGGCCGGGGCCGGGCAGATCCCGTCGCGCCAGGTGTCGGTCGGGGTCGGGCTCGGGCCGGGCGTCGGCTCCGAGACGATCAACAAGGTGTGCGCCTCGGGCATGCGCGCCGCCACGCTGGCCGACGTCCTCATCCGCGCCGGCGAGCACGACGTCATCCTGGCCGGCGGGATGGAGAGCATGTCGAACGCGCCCTACCTGCTCGAGAAGGGCCGCTTCGGCTACACGTTCGGCGACGGCACGCTCGTCGACTCGATGACCTCCGACGGGCTCACGTGCACCTTCGACGGGCTGATCATGGCCGAGCAGAACTCGAAGGTGGCGGCCGAGGTCGGCATCACCCGCGAGCAGCAGGACGCGTGGGCGCTGCGCAGCCACGAGCGCGCCGTCGGGGCCATCGACGCCGGTCGGTTCGCCGACGAGATCGTGCCCGTGACCATCCCGGGCCGCCGCGGGGACACGGTCGTCGACACGGACGAGGGGCCCCGCCGGGACACGTCCGCCGAGCGGCTGGCGTCCCTGCCGCCGGTCTTCACGAAGGACGGCTCGACGACGGCCGGGAACGCTCCGGGCGTGAACGACGGCGCTGCCGCGCTCGTGCTCGCGTCCGAGGACTGGGCCCGCGAGCGGGGCCTCGAGCCGCTCGCCGTCATCCGCTCGTCCGGGTACGTGGCCGACGACTTCGCCTACCTCGTGCGCACGCCCGCCGCGGCCACGAAGGTGGCGCTCGAGAAGGCCGGGCTGTCGGTGTCCGACATCGACCTGCTCGAGGTGAACGAGGCTTTCTGCTCGGTCGCGCTGAACACCGTGAACCTGCTCGGGATCGACCCCGACCGCGTGAACGTGAACGGCGGCGCGGTCGCGCTCGGCCATCCCATCGGCGCGTCCGGCGCCCGCCTGCTCGGCACGGTCATCCACGAGCTGCGCCGCCGCGGCGGCGGGATCGGCGTCGCCGCGATCTGCTCGGGCGCAGCCCAGGGCGACGCGACGGTGCTCGAGGTGCCGGCCGCGTGAGCGAGCGGATCTGCGTCGTCGGGGCGGGCCAGATGGGCGCCGGCATCGCCCAGGTGGCGGCCGTCGCCGGGTACGAGGTCACGCTCGTCGATGTCTCCCGCGACCAGCTCGACCGCGCCCGCAGCGGCATCGAGCGCTCGCTGGCCAAGCTGGTCGAGAAGGGCAGCGTCGAGGCCGGCGCCGCCGAGGCGGCCGGCGCCCGGATCACCGCGGCGAACGAGCCGGTCGAGGCCGACCTGGCCATCGAGGCCGCCACCGAGGACGTCGCCCTGAAGGAGCGGATCTTCCAATCGCTCGACGAGGCGGCCGGCGAGGGCGCGATCCTGGCCAGCAACACGAGCTCGATCCCGATCACGCGGCTGGCCGCGGTCACCTCGCGCCCGGAGCGTGTCGTCGGCATGCACTTCATGAACCCGGTGCCGCTGATGCCCCTGGTCGAGCTGATCCGCGGCATCGACACCGCCGACGAGACGGCCGCCTACGTCCGCGCCGCCGCCGAGCGCATGGGGAAGACGGTGGCCGAGGCCCACGACCACCCCGGCTTCATCTCCAACCGCATCCTGGTGCCGATGATCAACGAGGCCGTCTACTGCCTGATGGAAGGCGTCGGCGACCGCGACTCGATCGACACCGTCATGCGGCTCGGGATGAACCATCCCATGGGGCCGCTGCGCCTCGCCGACCTGATCGGTCTGGACACCTGCCTCGCGATCATGGAGGTGCTGCACCACGGTCTCGGCGATGACAAGTACCGGCCGTGCCCACTTCTGCGAAGCTATGTCCAGGCAGGCCGGCTGGGTCGCAAGAGCGGAAGGGGCTTCTACGACTATGGCAACTGACGTCGTCGCAGCAGGTGCAGAGCTGGACGCGCACTGGTATCAGACGTTCTTCGACGAGCACTGGCTCACGATCTCGAGCCAGACCCATTCGCCCGAGAAGAGCGCCGCGGAGGTCGAGTTCCTGGTCGAGGAGCTCGGGTTGCAGTCGGGCCAGACCGTCCTCGACCTGCCCTGTGGCCACGGCCGCCACAGCATCGAGTTCGCCCGCCGCGGCCTGCGCGTCGTCGGTGTCGACCTGAACGAGGAGCCGCTCGAGAAGGCCTACTGGGCCGCGCGCGAGGCGGGCGTCAAGGTCGACCTGCGCCGGGTGGACATGCGCGAGATCGAGTTCCGGGAGGAGTTCGACGCCGTCTTCAACCTGTGGACGTCGTTCGGCTACTTCGAGAACGAGACGGAGGACCGGCTCGTGCTCGACCGGGCGTTCCGGGCGCTTCGGCCCGGCGGCGCATTCGTGCTCGAGACGGTCAACCTGTACGCCGTCCTGCGCCGCTTCGAGCCGCGCTCGTGGCATGAGCTCGGCGACGGCCGGATGCTGCTCGAGGAGCGCTCGTTCGACCCCTTCACCGCCCGGATGACGTCCGGGTGGACGCTGATCGAGCCGACCGGCGAGCGGGTCGAGATGGCGTTCGCGACCCGCGCCTACACCCTGGTCGAGCTCGTGCGCATGCTGGCGTCGGTCGGGTTCGAGGTCGAGCGCGCGTTCGGCGACTACCAGGGATCGGACTACGCGATCGACAGCCGCCGGATGATCGTGGTCGCCCGCCGCCCGGGCCGGTGAACTTTTTGGCCGTTCCGCCCGACTAACGGGTATGCACGTTCGTTCGAAAGCCCCGCTTGCGCTCGCGCTCGTCGCAGCGCTGGCCCTGTCGGCCTGCGGCCAGGCGACCGGCGGCGGCGACTCGAGTGTCCCGGCCAGGGGCTCGGTCACCGGCACCGTCGTCCAGAGCAACGACGAGCACGCCCAGGGCGGCACGACCATTCCGGGCGTCAGGGTCGGCCTCTACCTGCAGCCCGTGCACGCCGGCGGGCCGATCGCGGCCGATCCGCCGCAGCCGATCAGGGTCGTCACCACCGACGCGCAGGGCCACTTCCGGTTCGCCGGCCTGCGCCCGGGCAAGCGCTACTTCATCTTCGCGGTCGGCGCCCACGGCATGACGGTCGGCCACTGGACGACGCCGGGCCACTCGGTCAAGCTCGTGGCCTGCCGCACCTGCGCGATGCCGCTTTAGGGGTTCGGGCAGCCGGGAGCGCCTGCGAGCCGCTTGCCGCCTGCCGGCGCCGTCCGGCCCGGGGCCGGCAGCCAGCGCCACGCGATGAACGCGCCGCCCGCGCCGGCGGCCGCCGTCATCGCCCAGAGCGCGCCGTAGCCGAGGTTCTCGACGGCCAGGCCGGCGACGGGCGCGACGATCGCGCCGGCCCCGAAGATCACGGTCGAGGCGACCCCGACGGCGACGCCGGAGCGGGCCTGCCCGGCCAGCTCGCCGACGAGCAGGTACACGAGGCCGTTGAAGCCGAAGACGCCGAAGGCGAGCACCGCCGTCGTCACGAGCGCGGGGACGACGCCCGCGTGCAGGGCGGGCAGCATGACGACGGCCGCGGCGGCGCCGACGATGCCGGTCTCGCGCAGGGTGCGGGTGCGCCGGGTGCCGCCACCGCGGTCGGCTCGCCGGCCCCATATCGGCCGCGAGAGCCCGGCGACGATGTTCACGAGCGTGAAGCCGATCGCGGCCTGGGAGCGGGTGAGGCCCTCGGCCTGCACCGCCGGGATGTAGTACGTGAGCACCGCGGTCAGGCCGATGATGTAGACGAAGGCGACCGTCAGGGCGGGCCGGATGCCGGGAACGCGGAAGACGCTGCGCAGGGCGCCGCGGGCCTCGCCTGCGCCCTCCGCGCGCGGGTGCTCGACCAGCAGGCCGAAGGCGACCGACGTGACCGTCACGGCGCCCGCACAGGCCGCCATCGCGAGCGGGACGCCGCCCCGGTCGGCCAGGAGCGGCAGCATGATCGCGCCGATCGTGCCTCCGAGCGGCACCGCCAGCTGCCTCCAGCCCATCACCGATCCGCGCTTCTCGGGCGCGAACGCGCGCATGAGCGCGGACATCCCGGCGACGGGCACCGCCGAGCCGCCGATCCCGGCCACGAGCAGCGCTGCCGAGAAGGCGAACGGGCTCGTGAGCGTCGCGGCGGCCAGCGTCCCCAGGCCGTTCACGACGCCGCCGATCACGAGCACCCCGCGGGCGCCCAGCCGGTCGACCAGCATCCCCGCGGGGATGAGCGCGATCGCAGATCCAAGGCTGACGGCGGCGTACACGGCCCCGAAGCCGGCGACGCCGACGTCGAGCCGGTCGCGGATCTGGAGGGCGATGGCCGGCAGCCCGAACGAGATCAGCGAGTAGGCCGCCTGCGACGCGATCGCGAGGACGAGGATGGTGCGCTGCTTGCCGATGCACGCACCCTAGATGGTTGATCGGGAAGGCCCGTCCGCCTGGACGTCAGACCGCTGGCGGGGGTTCGGGCCGAGGCGGTGCTGCGGCTGCCCAGGACCCACGGGACTTCCCGATCAACCATCTGAGCTGGGGACTGTCCCCGTCCAGCGGGGACAGTCCCCGGTTCTCGCTAGGCTGCGAGCCGGTTGCGCAGGCCGCCGCCCAGGTAGACGCGGCGGGCGACGCGGATCGCGTCGTCGATGCGCTTGCGCAGGCCCATCGCGTTCATGGGCTGATCGGGGTCGATCATGATCACGGGGGTCGAGTCGAGCTCGTCGCAGGCGGCGAGCGTGACGGTGATCATGGCGATCTCGGCGTTGCCGAGCGTCATGTCGACGAGGACGACGTCGGGGCGGTGCTCGTCGACGAGCGAGAGGGCCTCGCTGGCGTCGCCGGCGACGACGATCTCGTAGTGGCCGGCGACCGCCTGCTCGACGAGGCCGAGCGTCAGGGGGTCGCGATCGATGACGAGCACGGTCGCCCGGGCCCCGATCGGGGTCACGTTGGCGAGGTCGGTGGTGAAGCGATGGTTGAGGCCGTACATGGGAGTGAGAGTCCTTGGAGGCGAGGGGAGAGGCAGCGTGGTTGCCTGGTATTCGGCCGTTTACAATCTCCTCACAAACCCCGATCGGGGGGAACGGCCCCCCGCGTACGGGGGATGCGTCGGTTACTGTCCAAGGGTGCGAATCGACCGCATCTACACGCGCGGTGGCGACGCCGGGCAGACGTCGCTGGGTGACGGCGAACGCGTTTCGAAGAACGATCTGCGCATCTGGGCGTACGGCACCGTCGACGAGACGGGGGCGGCGATCGGCGTGGCCATCGCGGCCGGGCTCGATGCCGGGCTGGCCGACCTCCTGCGGCGTGTCCAGAACGACCTCTTCGACGTCGGCGCCGACCTCTCCGTGCCGCTCGACACCGAACGCGGCCACGGCAAGAGCCGCCTGCGGATCACCGACGCGCACGTCACGGCCCTCGAGCAGGCCTGCGACGACCTCGGCCCGCGGCTCCAGCCGCTGACCAGCTTCGTCCTCTCCGGCGGCACGCCCCAGGCGGCGGCGCTGCACCTGGCCCGGACGACCTGCCGCCGGGCGGAGCGGCACGCGGTCGCGCTGGGCGAGTCGGAGCAGGTGAACCCGGCCGCGCTCGCCTATCTGAACCGGCTCTCCGACCTGCTCTTCATCGCGGCGCGGCTCGCGAACGACGAGGGCCGCGCCGACGTGCTCTGGCAGCCGGGCGGATCGGTGACCGAGCAGTGAGCCTGCCCGACCGCGCCGACCTTTCCGAGGAGGCCCCGGAGCCCGAGCGTTCGACGATCTCGGGCATCCCCTACCAGCCGCTCTACGGGCCCGGCGACGTCGACCTCGACTACGACCGCGACCTCGGCGATCCCGGCCGCTACCCGTTCACGCGCGGTGTCTACGAGACGATGTACCGCGGCAAGCCGTGGACGATGCGCCAGTTCGCCGGCTTCGGCACGGCGGAGGAGACGAACCGCCGCTTCCGCTACCTGCTCGACCACGGCCAGACCGGGCTCTCGACCGCCTTCGACATGCCCACGCTGATGGGCTACGACTCCGACCACAACCGGTCGCTCGGCGAGGTCGGACGCGAGGGCGTGGCGGTCGACACGCTGGCCGACATGGAGGATCTCTTCGCCGGCATCCCGCTCGACCGCGTCACCACCTCGATGACGGTGAACGCGCCGGCCGCGATCGTGCTCGCCCAGTACGTGTGCGTGGCCGAGCGGCAGGGGATCCCGCCCGAGGCGCTCGGCGGCACGATCCAGGCCGACATCCTCAAGGAGTACATCGCCCAGAAGGAGTGGATCTTCCCGCCGGAGCCCTCCATGCGGCTGATGGTGGACATGATCGAGTGGTGCACCAAGACGCTTCCGCGCTGGCACCCGGTCTCGATCTCGGGCTACCACATCCGCGAGGCGGGGGCGACCGCGACCCAGGAGCTCGCGTTCACGCTCGCCGACGGGTTCGCCTACGTCGAGGCCTGCCGGGCGCGAGGGATGGACGTCGACGACTTCGCGCCCCGGCTCTCGTTCTTCTTCAACGCCCACATCGACTTCTTCGAGGAGATCGCGAAGTACCGCGCCGCCCGCCGCATCTGGGCCCGCGAGCTGCGCGACCGCTACGGAGCGACGCGCGAGCGCTCGCTGCTCATGCGCTTCCACACCCAGACCGCCGGGGTGTCGCTGACCGCGCAGCAGCCCGAGGTGAACATCGTCCGCACCGCCGTCGAGGCGCTGGCGGCGGTGCTCGGCGGCACCCAGTCGCTGCACACGAACTCCTACGACGAGGCGCTCGCCCTGCCCACCGAGGGCGCCGCCCGTCTCGCGCTGCGCACGCAGCAGGTGATCGCCCACGAGACCGGCGTCGTCCACTCGGCCGACCCGCTCGGCGGCTCGTGGCTGGTCGAGTCGATGACCGACCGGCTCGAGCGCGAGGCCTACGACTACTTCGAGCGCATCGAGCGGCTCGGCGGCGTCGTCGCGGCGCTGAACGAGAACTTCTTCCAGCGCGAGATCGCCGAGGCGTCCTACCGCTACCAGCAGGAGGTCGAGGACGGCCGCCGGCTCGTCGTCGGCGTGAACTCGTTCGCGTCGGAGGACGACGACCAGGTCGAGATCCTGCGCATCTCGCCCGAGGTGGAGCGGCGCCAGAAGGAGCGCCTGAACTCGGTGCGCGGCCGCCGTGACGCCGCCGCCGTGCAGGCGTCGCTCGAGCGGCTCTCGGCCGACGCTGCGACCGACCGCAACGTCATGCCCGCGCTCGTGGACTGCGCCCGCGCGTACGCCTCGGAGGGCGAGATCTGCGACGCCCTGCGGGCCGTGTGGGGCGTCTACCGCGAAACGCCCGTCTTTTGACGTGGGGGAACCATGGTCCCCCCACTCGGATCGGGACACGCACCAAGCGGGGTCAGACCCCTTTTGGTGCGTCGCGTGGGGACGATCCCCACCCGGCGGGACAGTCCCCGATTTTCGCCCCGGTCCTCGGTAGGATCTCGCGGATGGACGTCTTCGAGGTCGACGGGATCGACGCCATGCGGGCCGCGGCGGGCGAGCTCTACCACGAGTTCCTGCGCCGCGACTCGATGAGCGCGGGCCTCTACGTCCTGCGTGCCCGCGAGTCCGATCCGCAGGCCCCGCACGACGAGGACGAGCTCTACTACGTCATCTCCGGGCACGGCCGGATCCGGGTCGGCGACGAGGATCGCCCGGTCGACCCGGGGTCGGTCATCTTCGTCGCCGCGCACGTCGACCACCGCTTCCACTCGATCACCGCCGACCTCACGATCCTGGTCGTGTTCGCGCCGCCGGAGACGTGAGCGCGTATACACTCGCCCCGCTATGAGTGGGCCCATCCGTGTGGTCGTCGCAAAGCCGGGCCTCGATGGCCATGATCGCGGCGCCAAGATCATCGCCAGGTCGCTGCGCGACGCCGGGATGGAGGTCATCTACACCGGCCTGCACCAGACGCCCGAGCAGATCGTTGCCACCGTCATCCAGGAGGACGCCGATGCCGTCGGGATCTCGATCCTGTCCGGAGCCCACATGACGCTCGTCCCCCGCATCCTCGACCTGCTGAAGGACCAGGGCGCCGGCGACGTCGTCGTCGTGGTCGGAGGCACCATCCCCGGCGAGGACGTCGAGGAGCTGAAGGGCCTGGGCGTCGCCGAAGTCTTCACGCCCGGCGCGCCGACGGCCGCGATCGTCGCCTTCCTGCGCGAGAAGGTGGCGGGATGAGCGGCGCCGGTCTCCGCATCGCGGTCGACGACCGTGTCGCCACGGTCACGGTCAACCGCCCCGACGTCCTGAATGCGCTGAACACGTCGCTGCTCGAGGAGCTGCTGGCGACGCTCACCGATCTCGGCAACGACACGAGCGTCGGCGTGATCGTCCTCACTGGCGAGGGCGAGCGCTCGTTCATCGCGGGCGCCGACATCAAGGAGATGGCGGGCAAGACCCCGCTCGAGGCACGCGCGTACTCCGAGCTCGGCCAGGAGATCGCCCATAAGCTGGAGACGATGCGCAAGCCGACGATCGCCGCGGTCAACGGCTATGCGCTCGGCGGCGGCTGCGAGATGGCGCTCGCCTGCGACGTGCGGCTCGCCTCCGAGAACGCCGAGTTCGGCCAGCCCGAGATCAACCTCGGGATCATCCCCGGCTGGGGCGCGAGCCAGCGCCTGGCCCGGGCGACGAACATCGGCTACGCCAAGGAGCTGATCCTGACCGGCCGCCGCATCGACGCCGCCGAGGCGCTCGAGCGCGGCCTCGTCCAGCACGTGTACGCGCCCTCGGAGCTGATGCCGGCGGCGTGGAAGATGGCCGCCGAGATGGCCTCGAAGAGCCCGGTCGCCCTGTACTACGCCAAGGAGGCGACCAACCGGTCGCTGCACGGCGACATCGGCGGCAACCTCGTCCACGAGGCCGACCTGTACTCGCTCATGTTCTCGACCGACGACGCCCGCGAGGGCATGAACGCCTTCGTGGAGAAGCGACAGGCGTCGTTCGTCGGCAAGTAGTCTGCGGGCGAAAAGTCCAGGGAGGGAGCGGGGAGTGAACATCGCAGTCTGCGTCAAGGAGGTGCCGAGCGCGACGTCGCAGCGGCGGCTCGACCCGGGGACGAAGCGGCTCGACCGCTCCGGCGACTCCGAGCCGAACCCGTTCGACGTGCACGCCCTCGAAGAGGCGATCCAGATCCGCGAGCGCGGCGCCGACGTGGGCGAGATCGTCGCCGTCTGCATGGGGCCGGAGTCGGCCCAGCGGGTGCTGACGAAGGCGCTCGCGCTGGGCGCCGACCGGGCCGTCCTCGTCACCGATGCGGCGCTCGCCGGCTCCGACATCGCCGGCACCGCCTACGTGCTCGCCGCCGCCGTCGGCAAGCAGGACGCCGACCTCGTGCTGCTGGGCCAGCAGGCCGCCGACGCCGACTGCTACGTCATGGCCGCGGCGGTCGCCGACCACCTGCGCCGCCCGCTCGTCACCCAGGTGGCCGAGCTGCGACTGGACGGCGGGGCGGTCAAGGCCAAGCGCCAGGCCGAGCACGGCTACGACCTGATCGAGGCGCCGCTGCCCGCGGTGGTCTCCGTCTCCGACGCGATCAACACCCCGCGGCTGCCCTCGATCAAGGCGATCATGGGCGCCAAGCGAAAGCCGCTCGAGACGGTCTCCGCGGCCGATCTCGGCCTCGACACCGGCCGCGTCGGCGGCGACGGCGCCCGCAGCGTCGTGCGCACGATCTCGCCCCCACCGCCGAAGGCCGAGGGCCTCAAGATCGAGGACTCCGGCGGCGACTCGGCGGAGAAGGTCGTGGCATTTCTCAGCGAGAAGGGGCTGATCTAGTGGCGGGTCTCCTGGTCTACGTGCATCACGACGACGGCGAGCTCTCGCCGCAGGGCCTCGGCCTGCTCGCAAAGGCCGCCGAGCTCGGCGGCGAGGTGACCGCGTTCGTGGCCGGCTCCGGCATCGACGACGGCTGGGCCGGGTCGCTGGGCGGCCACGGCGCGACCAGGGTGCTCGTCGCCGACGACGCCGCCCTCGCCGGCGGGCTGTCGCAGCCGATCGTCGACGCGCTCGCGCCGGCGGCCGGCGAGGCCGACGCGGTGCTCTTCGGCGCAGGCGTGGTCTCGGCCGACATCGCCGCCGGCCTGGCCGCGCGGCTCGGGGCGGGCATCGCCTGCGAGACGACCGACATCGCGATGGCCGACGGCGGCCTCGTCGCCACCCGCCCGGCGCTCGACGACACCGTCATGGTCGAGTCCGGCTTCGCCGGCGGGCCGGGAATCGTGCTCGCCCGCGCGAACGCCTTCCCGGCGCGCGAGGACGCCTCCGGCAGCGCGCCCGTCGAGCGCGTCTCGGTGAGCGTGGAGGACTGGTCGCGGGCCGCGTCGCTGACTGGCCGAGAGGAGGCCGAGAGCGGCGGTGTCGACATCACCGAGGCCGACATCCTCGTCTCCGTCGGCCGCGGCATGGGCGGCCCCGAGAACGTACCGCTGGTCGAGGCGCTCGCGAAGGCGCTCGGCGGCGAGGTGGCCGCCACCCGCGCCGTCGTCGACGCCGGCTGGGTGCCGTACTCGATGCAGGTCGGCCAGACCGGCAAGACGGTCTCGCCGAAGCTCTACATCGCCTGCGGCGTCTCCGGCGCCATCCAGCACAAGGTGGGGATGGCAAGCGCCGGCACGATCATCGCGATCAACAAGGATCAGCACGCGCCGATCTTCGAGTTCGCCGACGTCGGCGTGGTGGGCGACGCGCTCGCGATCCTGCCGAAGCTGACCGAGCTCCTGGCCGCGCGCGGCTGACCCGCCGGCGGGCGGACATGCGGAGGGCCGGGAAGAAGATCGGCCCGTCCGACCGTATGTCATGCATGCCGCGCGATTCCGCAGAGATCGTCCGGCGCGCCCACACCGGGACGCCGGAGCCGTCGAGGACTTCGTGCGGGCAACTGGGCGCTCGTCTGGCGGGCGGCGTATGCCGTCACGGCGGACGCGCAGCTCGCCGAGGACGCCACACAGGCGGCGTTCGTCCGCGCGTTGCGGTCGCTGCACCACCTGCGCGGGCGGCCGCCGGCCGGGCGGCTGGGGTCGGCGCCGAGCTGGCGCCGGAGGCGGGACGGCCCGCGGCGAACGAACCTGACGACGATCTCGTCAAGGCGGTGCTCGCGCTCCCGGTCGAACGGCGGATGGTCGTCGTCCTGTACCGACGAGGCGGTGGCCGATCGCGTCGTCGCCCGGGTGACCGAGGCCGTCCGGTCGCGGCCGCCGGCCCGGGTGCGGGCTCGCGCCCGCGCCGCCACCTCGGCATGCGGCTTGCCGCGGGCGCGGCGCTTGCGCCGGATGCCGGGCGTCACCTACGACGGCCGCGTCACCGATCCGCTCGGCCGGCCGGGCATCGAGGTGTCGATCGCGCAGAGCCCCGGGGAGGATCCCGCGATCCTCATCTTCGACCCGCACACCGCCCACCTCCTGAGCGAGGGAGGCGGCGGCTACTCCGGCTGGAGCCTCGTCCGTTCGACCGGCTGAGCCGGCGGGCAGCCTAGTCCTGCGCCTCGCCCTCGCGCAGCACGGCGAGGGCGTTGCGCAGGCGGACGATGTCGGCCAGGACGTCGCTCATGCGCTGCTCCGGCGGCGCGACGGGCACCGGCCGGCCGAGCCGCTTGAAGAGCCGCTCGGTGTCGTCGATCGACCAGCGGCGGTCGCTCCCGACCTCGATCGGCACCTCGGAGCGGCGCCGGTCCGCCCCCGACAGGAACTCGTCGAGGTGCTCGATCAGCGCGTCGATGCGGTCGCGATCCGAGGCCACGCTACATGTGGGTGTATTCGGGGCCGCTGCCGCCCTCGGGCGGGGTCAGCCGGCCGCCCTTGGCGGTGATCGCGCCGCACTGGACGCAGTTCGAGGGGGTCAGCTCGACGTCGACCATGTCGCCGCCCGCGTCCTTGAGCTCGTACACGCCGGCGGGGCACATCGCCTCCCATGTCCGGCCGACTTCGCGGGGCACGCGGGTGCGCACGCGGATGTGGTTGGGGCCGTCGTCGCGGCTGCGGTTGCCGGAGAGGAAGACGCTCGAGAGCTTGTCGAACGTGAGCGAGCCGTCGGGCTGCGGGTAGCTGCGCTGCTCGATCGTCATCGGCGCCTCGGCGTCGCGGTGGGTGCGGAACGAGCCGCCGGGGAACGCGCCGCGGGTGATGTCCATCGCCGAGGCCAGCCCGCCGCCGATGTAGAGTCCCTTGTTCAGCGCCTGGCGCATGTTGCGGACGCGGCGCAGATCCGACCAGATGTGGCTGCGGCGGATGCGGTCGTCGTAGCCGTCGAGGACGCCGGCCGCGGCCGGGTCGGCCCCGGCCTTGAGCTGCTCGTAGATCGCCTCGGCGGCGATCATGCCCGAGCGCATCGCGTAGTGGATGCCCTTGAGCTTGGGCACGTTCACGAAGCCGGCCGCATCCCCGGTGAGGACGGCGCCGGGAACCGACAGCCGGTCGGGCAGGGCGAGCAGGCCGCCCTCGGGGATCGTCTTCGCCCCCCAGCCGATCCGCTCGCCGCCCTCGAGCAGCGGCCGGATGAGCGGGTGCGTCTTGAACTGCTGGAGCAGGTCGTGCACCGAGAGCGAGGCGTCGCGGTAGTCGAGCCCGACGACGAGCCCGAGCGCGATCCGATCCTCGCCCATCGGGTAGATGAAGCTGCCGCCGCTCTCGCCGTACTTGGCCTGCGGCCGCAGCGGCCAGCCGAGGGTGTGGACGACGCGGTCGAGGGGGCGGGCGACCCGCCACAGCTCCTTGACGCCGAGGCTCCAGGTCTGCGGGTTCTTCGACGTGAGCCCGAACGCCTCGGTGAGCGCTGCGGTCAGGTGACCCTGGGTGCCCTCCGCGAGCACGGTCGCTTTCGCGTGAATCTCGGCGCCGGGCTCGTAGGCGCCGAGCGGCTCGCCGTCGCGGCCGAGGCCCTTGTCGCCGGTGACGATGCCGCGGACCGCCCCGCCGGAGACGAGCAGCGTGTGCGCGTCGGTCTCCGGCAGCACCATAACGCCCAGCTCCTCGGCCTTCTCTGCCAGGTGGCGGCCGAGCTGGGCGAGGGAGAAGATCCAGTTGCCCTTGTTGTGGAAGGGCGGCGGGGTGGGGATGCGGATGCCGTGGCGCTCGCGCATGAAGTAGACGGACTCGCGTTTCACCGGCCCGTAGTTCGGCAGCTGCTCTAGGGATGAGTCCGGCAGCAGGTCGCGCAGGGCCGACGGGTTGACCACCGCGCCGGAGAGCAGGTGCGCGCCGGCCACCCTGCCCTTGTCGACGAGCGCGACCGGCACCTCGCCGAGCCGCTCGGCGGTGGCGGGGTCGTCGGCCAGGAGCTGGCCGAGCCGGATCGCGCCGGCCAGGCCGGCCGGCCCGCCGCCGACGAAGAGGACGCCGACGTCGATGCGCTCGTCGTCCGCCGCCTGCGGCTCCGCGACGAACTCGCGCACGTTGACCGGGGGTGGATAGTCGGACGGCCGCCGTTTCACGGGCGGGCATGCTACCGGGGTCAGACCCCGAACGGTCGCCGTGACAGTTTCCATGCCGGTTCGGCACAGCCCCTGCGAGACAGGTGACACGATCTGGCCGTAACCTCGCTGCATGCCATTCACCGGCTTCCATCCCAACGCACTCGGTTTCCTCAAGGGACTCGCCGAGCACAACGACCGCGCCTGGTTCCACGAGCACGAGGCGGAGTACAGGGGCCTCCTGCTCGAGCCCGCGCGCGAGCTCGTCGTGGCCCTGGGCGAGCGGCTCGCCGCCGTCGCCCCCGGCATCCACGCCGACCCGCGGGTGAACGGCTCGATCATGCGCATCGCCCGCGACACCCGCTTCTCGAACGACAAGACGCCGTACAAGACCCACCTCGACCTGTGGCTGTGGGAGGGCTCCGGCCCGAGCCGCGAGTGCGCCGGCTACGTCTTCCGGCTCGACCCCGACTCGGTCACCCTCGGCGTCGGCGTGCACCACTTCACGACCGCGGGGCTCGCCGCCTACCGGCGCGCTGTCGACGACGCCAAGCGCGGCCCGAAGCTCGACCGCGCCGTGCGCTCGGCGCTCGCGGCAGGCGCCCGGTTCGGGCCGGCGCGGTGGAAGCGCGTCCCCGCGCCGTACGCCGCCGACCATCCCCGCGCCGAGCTGCTGCGCCACGACGGGCTCGTCGCGGCCACGACCGACCCGCTGCCTCCGCACGCCCAGACCGAGGACTTCCCCGACTGGTGCGTCGAGCGCTGGGCGCCGCTGCGTCCGCTGCAGGCATGGGTGGCGGCCGTCGCGAAGGAGGCGGCCGGCTAGCCGAGCTAGGCGGCGCTCACTGCTCCACGCCCGGCGTCGCAAACCAGTAGGCACAGGTGATGTCCGCGCCGATATGGGCCAGATCGGAGCTCGCCGGCCGAAGCACCGCCGACCAGGCTGTCCACGACTGCGACGCGTGGGGCACGGCGACGAGGGGCCGGCTGTGAAGGCCGAACCCCTTGATGTGCGGCGTATGCGGGTTGCACTCCAGATGAACCTCGAACCGCAGCGGGCTCGAGAGCAGGTTGGTGATCGTGCCCGAGGCCACGACACGGCCCGTGGCACGATCGACCCGTGGGACGCCGAAGTCCGCCGTGTACGGCGGGCCCGGTCGAGGGAGGGCATGCGGCGAGGCCATCCAGCCGACGCCGCCGATCACCGCGGCGACGGCCACCTCGGCGACGATCGAGCGTCTCGGTCCCATGCATCGACTATCCGCCCCGCGGCGGCCCTTCGCTAGCCGGCGGCCGCCCGCCGCGGCCGGGCCACGAGCTCGCCGCCGCAGTTCGGACAGGTGCCCGACATCGCCTCGGTGCAGGCCGGGCAGAAGGTGCACTCGTAGCTGCAGATGCGCGCGTCCCCGTCGGCGGCGAGCGGCGCGTTGCAGCGCTCGCAGACGGTACGCATCTCCAGGGCCATGCCGGAACGATACGCTCCCGCGCGATGCCCGTCGTCGACCTCCGCTCCGACACCGTCACCCGGCCGACGCCGGCCATGCGCAAGGCGATGGCCGAGGCCGAGGTCGGCGACGACGTCTGGGGCGACGACCCCACCGTGATCGAGCTCGAGGCCGAGGTGGCCCGGATGCTCGGCAAGGAGGCGGCCGTCTACGTGCCGTCCGGTGCGATGGGCAACCTCGTCTCGGTCCGCTCGCACACCCGCCCCGGCGACGAGCTCTTCATCCACGAGCTGGCCCACATCGTCGTGCACGAGCAGGCCGGCGCCGCCGTGCTCGCCGGCGTGCAGACGCGGATGCTGCCCGGGGAGGGCGGCCTGATCGACGTGTCCGACATCGCCTCGCGGCTGCGTGACCCCTCGGACGTGCACCACGCCCGCCAGAGCCTGCTCTGCCTCGAGAACACGATCGGCGAGGTCGGCGGCCGGGTGCTGCCGCAGCCACGGCTGGCCGAACTGGCCGGCTTCGCCCACGAGAACGGCCTGCGCGTGCACATGGACGGCGCCCGCATCTGGAATGCGGCCGTGGCCAGCGGGCAGTCGCCCGCCGAGATCGCCGCGCCCGTCGACTCCGCGTCCGTGTGCTTCTCGAAGGGCCTCGGCGCGCCGGTGGGGTCGGCGGTGGTCGGCTCGGCCGAGTTCGTGGCCGTCGCCCGCCGCAACCGCAAGCTCTTCGGCGGCGGCATGCGTCAGGCCGGGATCATCGCGGCGGGCGCGCTGCACGCCCTGCGAAACCACATCGAGCGGCTCGCCGACGACCACCGAAACGCCCGCCGGCTGGCGGAGGGGCTGCGCTCGACGCGCCTCCTCCGCTTCGATCCGGAGGCCGTCGAGACGAACATCGTGATCGCGAAGACCACCGGCTCCGCGGCCGCGCCGGAGATCGTCGAGAAGCTCGCCGAAGCGGGCGTTCTGTGCGCCGCGCTGGACGACCGGACGGTGCGTTTCGTGACCCATCTGGACGTCGGTTCCGAGGCCGTGGACGCGGCGATTTCGGCCGCAGACCCCGTGCTATCCTGACTTCCATGAAGGCCGACATCCATCCTGACTACGTTGTCTCGCACGTGACGTGTTCCTGCGGCAACGAGTTCACCACGCGCGCGACAAAGCCCGAGCTGCACGTCGAGATCTGCTCGGCCTGCCATCCCTTCTATACCGGCAAGCAGAAGCTGGTCGACACCGGCGGCCGGGTGGAGCGATTCCGTCGCCGCCAGGCCCGCCAGTCTGCGTCGGCGTAGCGCGCACGGGCTCACGATTCCCTCACCCGGTGCCGACAAGGACCGGGTGAGCGATCCGTGGCATCGATGAGCGCCAACGCCAACGTCGGCGGTCAGGCCGTGCTCGAGGGCGTGATGATGCGCAGCCCGGGCTCGTGGGCCGTCACCGTGCGCCGGCCCGACGGCGGCCTCGCCCGCGTCTCCCGGCCCGTCTCGAGCGTCGCGTCGCGGCACCGCTGGCTGCGGCTGCCGATCCTGCGCGGCATGGTTGCGCTGGGCGAGTCGCTCGTGATCGGGTTCCGCGCCCTGGCCGTCTCGGCGTCGTACGCCGCGGTCGAGGATGGGGACGAGCCCGACCCCGAGGCGGCGGCCGAGCTCACCCGCGGCCAGATCGCCTTCGCGTTCGTGATCGCGATCGGGTTCGCCGTCGTCGTCTTCAAGGTCTCGCCGGCGGTCATCACCGACCTGCTGCCGATCCACTCGACCGTCGAGTTCGTGCTCGTGGAGGGCGCGATCCGGGTCGGGCTGCTCGTCGGCTACCTGGCCGCGATCTCGATGATCCCCGACCTGCGCCGCGTGTTCCAGTACCACGCCGCCGAGCACAAGACGATCAACGCCTACGAGGACGGCGCCGAGCTCGTGCCCGAGCGGGTGCAGACGTACTCGAAGATCCATCTGCGCTGTGGCACGGCGTTCCTGCTCTGGGTGATGGTGATCGCGATCTTCGTGTTCGCCTTCGTCGGCCGGCCCGACTGGCCGACGTTGATCGCCTCCCGCGTCCTGCTCCTGCCCGTGATCGCCGGCCTGGCCTACGAGGTGATCCGCTTCGGCGGCAAGCACCCGAACAACCCGATCGTGCGGACGCTGCTGACGCCCGGCCTGTGGCTGCAGGGGCTGACGACGCGGGAGCCGACGCTCGACCAGGTCGAGGTCTCGATCCAGGCGCTCCAGGACGTGCTCGAGGCCGAGCGCGCTTCCGGGCAGGCCTCGCAGGTCGAGGTGATGGCGTAGGGTTGGCCGCGTGGCCGGACCCGACGCGCCAGAGCATCTCACCGGGCTGATCGAGCGATACAACGACGCCTGGAACCGCCAGGACGTCGCCGCGATCTCGTCGATGCACACCGACGACATCGTCTTCCACAACCACACCGCCGGCGAGCGCGTCGAGGGCAGGGACGCCGTCGGGGAGCACATCGCGGGCATCTTCCGCAACTGGCCGGGGCTGCGCTTCACGGGCCGCAGCCTGTACGTGCGCGACGCCCTCGTCGTCCAGGAGTGGACGGCGACCGGCACGCACGCGGAGAGCGGGACGACCGCGACGTGGGACGGGATGGACATCCTGCCGACCCGCGACGGCCGGTTCGCCCGCAAGGACGTGTACTCCGACTCCGTGTCGGTGCTGAAGCAGCTCGGCCGCCTCTGACGGCGTCACTATCCTTCACCGGCCATGGAACCGCTCGTTTCCGAGATCGAGCGCCGCTTCGCCGAGCTGGAGTCCCAGCTGGGCGACCCGACCGTGCTCGCAGACCAGCGCCGCTACGCCGAGGTCGCCCGCGAGCACAAGCGCCTCTCCGGCGCGGCCGAGCTCGCCCGGCAGTGGCGTGCGCGCACCGCCCAGATGGCCGATGCCGCCGAGCTCGCCGACGACCCGGACGAGGAGATGCGCGCGTTCGCGCAGGAGCAGATCTCCGAGGCCCGTGCCGCGCTGCCCGCGCTCGAGGAGGAAATCCGCCTCGCGATGCTCGAGCGCGACCCGGCCGACGACAAGGACGTCATCGTCGAGCTGCGCGCCGGCACCGGCGGCGACGAGGCGGCCATCTTCGCCGGGGACCTGTACCTGATGCTCACCCGCTACGCCCAGCAGCGCGGCTTCAAGACCGACACGCTGGCCGCGTCGGGCGGCGACGCCGGCGGGTACAAGGAGCTCGTGTTCGAGATCAAGGGCGACGGCGCCTACTCGGTGTTCAAGCACGAGAGCGGCGTCCACCGCGTCCAGCGCGTGCCGGCGACCGAGTCGCAGGGCCGCATCCACACGTCGACGGCGACCGTGGCGGTCATGCCGGAGGCCGAGGACGTCGAGCTCCACATCGACCCGAATGACCTGCGCATCGACGTCTTCCGGGCCGGCGGGCACGGCGGCCAGTCGGTGAACACGACCGACTCGGCGGTGCGGATCACGCACATCCCCACCGACACGGTGGTCACCTGCCAGGACGAGCGCTCGCAGCTCCAGAACAAGGAGCGGGCGATGAAGATCCTGCGCGCCCGCCTGTACGAGGCGGAGCGCGAGCGGGCGGCGCAGGAGGCGGCCGCGGCCCGGTCGGCTCAGATCGGGACGGGCGAGCGCTCCGAGAAGATCCGCACCTACAACTATCCGCAGGATCGCGTGACCGACCACCGCATCGGCCTCACCGTGCACGATCTGAACCGTGTCCTGGGCGGCGACCTGGGCGACTTCTCGGACGCCCTCGCCGCGGAGGAGCGGCGCCTGAAGCTGGCCGCGGCGGCGGCCGGGTGAGGCAGCTCGGCGAGGTGCTGCGGCTCTCGGCCGGGTACCTCTCCGAGCACGGGAGCCCGACGCCGCGGCTCGACGCCGAGCTGCTGATCGGGCACGCGCTCGGGCTCCCGCGGATCGAGCTCTACACGAACTTCGACCGGCCGCTCGACGAGCCGGAGCTGGCCGCCTGCCGGGCGCTGCTCGAGCGGCGCGGCCGCCGTGAGCCGGTCGCCTACATCCTGGGCCGGTGGGGGTTCCACGGGCTCGACCTGGCGGTGGACGGACGCGTGCTCGTGCCCCGGCCGGAGACCGAGGTGCTGGTCGAGCGCTGCCTGGCGCTGCTCGAAGGGGTGCAGGCGCCGCGGTTCGCCGACGTGGGGACGGGCTCGGGCGCGATCGCCCTGGCGGTCAAGGCGGCGCGGCCGGACGCGTCGGTCACCGCCACCGATGTCTCGGCCGATGCCCTCGCGGTCGCCCACGCCAACGCGGCGGCGCTCGGGCTCGAGGTCGAGCTGGTCGAGACCGACCTGCTGGCGGGCGTCGAGGGGCGCTTCGCGGTGGTCGCGTCGAACCCGCCCTACATCGGCGAGGCCGAGATGGCCGCGCTCGAGCCGGAGGTGACCGAGTACGAGCCGCGCCTGGCCACGGTGGCGGGCCCGGCCGGGACCGAGGTGCTGGAGCGGCTGGTGGGGGCCGCCCCGGCCGTGCTCGAGCCGGGCGGCAGCCTGGTGGTCGAGTGCGGGGCGGGCCAGGCCGAGGCGGTGCGCGGGCTGATGGCCGCCGCCGGCGCGGGGGCGACGTCGGCCGAGCCCGACCTCGCCGGCGTCGACCGGGTGGTGGCCGGGCGGTGGGCGTGAGCGACGAGCGGGCGCTGCGCGGCGGCGCCCTCGCGATCCTGCCGACCGACACCGTCTACGGGATCGGCTGCGCCGCCGATGACCGCGAGGCGTGCGCGCGCCTCTACGCCTGCAAGTCGCGGCCGGCCGACCAGGCTACGGCGGTGGTGCTGGGCTCGGCCGGCGGGCTACTGGCCGCACTCCCGGAGCTGGACGCGCAAACGGCCGAGCGGTGCGCACGTGTCCTGCCGGGGGCCGTGACGCTGGTCGTCCCCAACCCGGCGCGGCGGTTCGCCCACCTGTGCGGCGCGACGCCCGAGCGGGTCGGCGTGCGCGTGCCCGTCCTTCGCCCGGACGTCGCGCGGCTGGCCGACGCCGTCGGGGGCATGGCCCTCACGAGCGCGAACCTGCGCGGCGACGAGCCGCCCGCCCGGCTCGCCGACGTGCCGGACGAGCTGCGGCGGCTGTGCGCGGTCGTGATCGACGGCGGCGAGCTGGCCGGTATGCCCTCGAGCGTGATCGACATCACGGGTGCCGAGCCGGCGGTGCTGCGGGCCGGGCCGGACGCCGACGCCTTGGCAACGCTCCTTCGATAGAGTCGGCGGAGTCGATCCGAGGAGGCGCCCAGTGGCCACGGCCGAACAGACCTTCGAGCATCTCCGGGCCGCGGGCCTGGACGACCTCGACCCCGACGTCGCCGGTCTGATCGACCGCGAGCTCGGCCGCCAGCGCGACCAGCTCGAGCTGATCGCGTCCGAGAACTTCACCTGGCCGGCGGTGCTCGAGGCAGCCGGCTCGGTGCTCACGAACAAGTACGCCGAGGGCTACCCGGGCAAGCGCTACTACGGCGGCTGCGAGTGGGTCGACGAGATCGAGCAGCTGGCGATCGACCGGGCCAAGGCGCTGTTCGGCGCCGACCACGCGAATGTGCAGCCGCACGCCGGCGGGCCGGCCAACCTGGCCGCCTACTTCGCCATGCTCGAGCCGGGCGATCCCATCCTGGGGCTGCGGCTTGACCACGGCGGCCACCTCACCCACGGCCTCAAGGTGAACTTCTCCGGCCGCCTGTACGACGTCCACTCCTACGGTGTGCGCCGCGAGGACTCGACGATCGACTTCGAAGAGGTCGAGCGGCTGGCCCACCAGCACCGGCCGCGGCTGATCGTCGCCGGCGCGTCGGCCTACCCGCGGGTGATCGACGCGGCCCGGTTCCGGGAGATCGCCGACGAGGTCGGGGCGCGGCTGATGGTCGACATGGCCCACTTCTCGGGGCTCGTCGCAGCAGGGCTGCATCCCAACCCGGTGGAGCACGCCGACGTCGTCACCTCGACGACGCACAAGACGCTGGCGGGGCCGCGCGCGGGACTCGTCCTCTCCCGCGAGGAGCACGCCGCCGCGGTCGACAAGGCGGTGTTCCCGGGGCTCCAGGGCGGGCCGCTCTGCCACATCGTGGCCGCCAAGGCCGTGTGCTTCAAGCTGGCCGACACCGAGGCCTTCCGCGAGTACCAGAGCCGCATCGTCGCGAACGCGAAGGCGCTCGCCGCGACGCTCATGGACGGTGGCCAGAAGCTCCTGACCGACGGCACGGACAACCATCTGCTGCAGATGGACCTGCGGCCGACGCAGTGGACCGGCCGCGACGCCGAGGAGCGCCTGCACGAGGTCGCGATCACCGTGAACCGCAACACCGTCCCCTTCGACGAGCGCCCGCCGACGATCGCCTCCGGCGTGCGCATCGGTACGCCCGCCGCCACGATGCGCGGCTTCACCGAGGACGACATGCGCGAGGTGGGGGCGATCATCCTCGAAGCGCTCGACTCCGCCGCCGATCTCGCCGCGCTGCGCCGGCGGACGGGCGAGCTCCTGGCCGGAAGGCCGCTCTACTCGGGATTCCCGCATGGCCACTCGTCCTACTGACCAGCTGGTCGTCCTCGACCACCCGCTCGTCCAGCACAAGCTGGCGCTGCTGCGCGACGTCGAGACGAACACGAAGGACTTCCGCCACCTGATGGGCGAGCTGGCGGCGTTCCTCTGCTACGAGGCGACCGGCGATCTCGAGCTCGAGGAGTTTCAGGTGCAGACGCCGCTCGAGGAGACGCCGGCGCGGCGCGTGTCGGGCAAGAAGCTCGGCGTCGTGGCGGTGCTGCGGGCGGGGCTCGGGATGCTCGATGCCGTGCTCGACCTGATCCCGGTGGCCCGGGTCGGCTTCGTCGGCGTCTACCGCAACGAGGAGACGCTGCAGCCGGTCGAGTACTACTGCAAGCTGCCGAGCGACCTGGCGGAGCGGGACGTGCTGGTGCTCGACCCGATGCTCGCGACGGGCGGCTCGTCCTCGGCCGCGCTCGAGCTCTGCAAGCAGCGCGGCGCGGTGCGGATCAGCCTGCTGTGCGTGGTGGCCGCCCCGGCCGGCATCGAGCGCGTGGCCGCCGACCACCCTGACGTCACGGTCTACGCGGCCTGCGTCGACCGCGAGCTGAACGACGTCGGCTACATCCTGCCCGGCCTGGGCGACGCTGGCGACCGCCTCTTCGGCACCAGATAAGCGGGGTCAGACCCCGAACGGTGGCGGTGCGGAAGTTGTCACACTTTCGTGACAGTCCGCGGCGAGCTGGCGTACCCAGGTGAGATCGAGGAAGCGCGGTGGAGCAGTCACGCCGTTCATCGCGCGGGCGCTTGACCACGGGTAGTCGTTCGGCGTTTCGGCCAAGCCGGCTCGCACGGGGTTCTCCACGATGTACCGAGCTACCGCGAAGAACCGCGCCTCGGTCTCGAACAACCGCGACCAGTAGCGCTGCTCGAAGAGGTGGCCGACGCGATCGTGTCGGTGGTTGAACCACTGCGCGTAGACCTGGTTCAGCCGGCCCATCCCGATCCCGAGGTTCGGCTCGGGCGTGGTGAGCGCTAGGTGGTAGTGGTTCGGCATGAGGCAGTAGGCATGGCAACGCCAGCCGTACCGCTCGACCACGTCGCCGAGCATGACGAGAAACCGCTCGCGATCCTCGTCGCTCAGGAAGACCGGGCCCTTGTCGATCCCACGGGCGCCGACGTGGTAGTGGGCGCCGGCGGCCTGAACGCGGAGTGGTCGAGCCATCCCGCCCAGGCTACGGCCGCCACCGTGCGCGGCTCTACGGGGACGGTGTCACAAATGTGTGCCGACTTTGCATCGCCCGACGTTCGGGGTCTGACCCCGATTGGAGGGGGATCCTGCGGCGGGGCGAAGGGTTACCCTTTCCGCGCAGGCTCGCGCACATGACTGGATCGATCCTCGATTACCAGGCCGCTTCCGTCGGGTTCGTGGTGGCCTTCATGCTCGTGCTGCTGCTGACGCCGGCGGTGTCGCTGGCGGCGTGGCGGGCCGGGCTGCTCGACCACCCGACCGACGAGCGCCGGCTGCACCGCGAGCCGATGCCGCGGCTGGGAGGGATCGCCATCTTCACGGCGATCGTCATCCCCGCGGCGGCGCTCGGGAACCAGCACGGGTTCTGGGGGGTGATGCTCGGCGCCGCGCTCATGACGATGCTCGGCGCCGTCGACGACATCCGCCCTCTGAACCCGATGGTGAAGCTCGCCGGGCAGGTGCTGATCGCCGCACTCACGGTGCACCTCGGGATCGCCATCGACCACGTCACCCTGCCGGTCGTCGGCGTCTTCGACCTCGACTGGCTGCGCTACCCGCTCACGATCATCTGGATCGTCGCGATCGCGAACATCGTCAACTTCATCGACGGCCTGGACGGGCTCGCAGCCGGCTTCTGCGGGATCGCCGCGCTCACGTTCGCCATCCTCTCGGCGTCGCTCGGCCGCCTCGACGCCGCCGCGGTTTCGGCCATCCTGGCCGGGGCCGCGCTCGGCTTCCTGCGCTACAACTTTCACCCCGCCACGATCATCATGGGCGACTCCGGCTCCCTGATGATGGGCTACCTGCTGGCGACGATCGCCATCGAGGGCGTGCTGAAGACGGCCGCGGCGGTCTCCCTCGTCTTCCCGCTCGTGATCCTCGCCCTGCCGATCCTGGACACCTCGTTCGTGATCCTGAAGCGGCTGAAGTACCGCCAGCCGATCTACCAGGCCGACCGGTGGCACTTCCACCACCGCTTCTCGAACATCGGCTTCTCGCAGCGGCGTACGGCGCTCACCCTGTACGCCTGGTGCACGGTGCTCTCGGTATTCGCCCTCGCCATCCGCTTCGTGCCGTCGCACCGGCACGGCTGGAGCTGGGTGTCGGTCGTGATCCTGGGCGCGCTGGGCCTCATCGCCCTGGCCTCGTCGGTGTACGTCGTGTACACCCTCGAGATCCTGAAGCTGCGCCGCCTGCGCGCGCTTCGGGCCGCCCGGAGGGAGCCCGCCGAAGTGACACAAAGTCGGCCGGCCGCCTGACCAATCCGTCCGAGAATACCGCCAGAATAGGCTATTCTCCGGGTGTCGTGGAAGAACTCTTGTTGTCACGAAGTCGAACGTCTGGCATACTTACGCGCGCCTTCTTCACCGTCCGCTCCGACGACAGGATTTCCACGGCAGGACGACCTGCACCATCCGGTGCCATGGCCGGATTCACCCTTCTGGCCGTGCTTCTCTTGTGTGTGGGAATCGGTCTCGGGATCGGGTGGGCGGCGGGCAGCGCGGCCGTCGGCGCGGCCGTCGGAGCGGTGATCGGAATCCCCGCGAGCTTCTACATCGTCTACCGCACCTATCGAGACCTGTGACTGCCCGAACGACCAGCCCCGGCCAACTCTGCGCCCACAACATCGACGCCATCCTGGCGATCGCGGCGCTGCCGGTCTTCGTCGCGACCGGGCTGCCGCTCGAGGGCTGGTTCTGGGCGGTCGTGCTCTGGGCAGTGAACCGCTATGCGCAGGCGACGATCGAGCGCAAGGCCGTGCAGATGGGGCCGCTCCGCGGCGTCGGCACGCTCGGCGCCAGCATGCTCCTGCGGCCGTGGATCGGGATGCTCGTCCTCTTCCTGATCACGCGCCATTCGGGCACGCTCATGATCTCGTCCGTGCTCCTGTTCCTGCTGCTCCTCACGGTTGACATCGTCACCCGCGTCGTAACGCACCGGAACATCGGCCGCGGCCTGGGGGGAGCGGTCTAGATGCTGCCCGTCCTCAAGGTCGACTTCAACCCGGTCTCGGAGTTCACGGACTTCGTCCACAACCCGTACGTGAAGCTGCCGCTCGGGCTCGACATCAACAAGGCCGTCGTCTACATGTGGATGGCCGCCGCGGTGACGACGATCCTGACGCTGATCGTGTTCCGCAAGGGGCTGAAGCTCCGGCCCGACGGCAAGCAGACCAGCGCCGAGGTCATCTACGACCTGTGTCAGAGCCAGGTCGCGAGGGCCGGCCTGCCCGAGGAGGGCATGCGCATCTGGTTCCCGTACGTGGCGACGCTCTTCGTGTTCATCTGGATGATGAACCTGATCGGGTTCATTCCGCTCCCGTTCGGCGAGCGCCACTTCGACCTCTTCGGCTTCAGCATCCCGGAGTTCCAGATCTACGCGGCAACCGCGAACCTGTCGGTCACGCTGGCGCTGACGCTGGTCACCTTCTTCGCCACCCACATCGAGGGCATCCGCTACAACGGCCCGGTCAAGTACTTCAAGAGCTGGATGCCGTCGGGGCTGCCGTCGCCGAAGCCGTGGGGCCTGAAGTCGCCGGCCGTGCTGATCCTGCTCGGGCTGATCGCCGTGATCGAAGTGCTCTCCCAGCTCGTGCGCATCGTCTCGCTCAGCTTCCGGCTCTTCTTCAACATGCTCGCCGGCCACCTCGTGATCGCCGTGTTCC
Organism: Gaiellales bacterium; assembly: GCA_036273515.1. Lineage (GTDB taxonomy): Bacteria > Actinomycetota > Thermoleophilia > Gaiellales > JAICJC01 > JAICJC01. The sequence goes on along the minus strand of DASUHM010000008.1, from coordinate 66,250 downwards.
TGGGGCTGGCGTCGCTGCTCGGCACCTACTTCGTGCTCGTGGTCGGGATCCCCATGGGCATCGCGCTCTACACGCTCGAGGCCACGCTGATCGCCGGCCTTCAGGCCTTCATCTTCGCCACCCTGTCCGCCATCTACATCGGTGGAGCCATCCACCCCGACCACTAGGAGCCCGATTTGGCCCTTGACGGCAATATCCATGACTCAGCCCGCGCCCTCGAGCTGGGCCTCGCGACCGGTCTCGGCGCGATCGGCCCCGGCATCGGCGTCGGGTTCATCTTCGGCAAGACGATCGAGGCCGTCGGCCGCCAGCCGGAGCTGCGCGGACAGCTGACGGGCCTCATGTGGCTCGGGTTCGCGCTGACCGAGGCGATCATCTTCTACGCCCTGGGCATGGCCTTCGTGGCCTACGCCATCGCCTGATCGCGGGGAGCACCGCATGATCCTCTACGACTCGACGCTCATCACCCCGACGACGGGGCTGATGATCTGGACGCTGGTCACGTTCGTGGCCGTCCTCGCCCTCCTCAAGTGGAAGGCCTTCGGCCCGCTCCAGGAGATGATCGACGACCGCCGCAAGGCGATCTCGGCCGACCTGGACGCCGCCGAGACCGCCCGCACCGAGGCGCAGCAGGCGCTGGCCGAGTACCGCCAGCAGCTGGCCGAGGCGCGCAAGGAGGCCACGAAGATCGTCGAGGATGCCCGCCGGGTGGGCGACGAGCGCCGGACCGCGGCGGTCGCCGAGCTCGAGGCCGAGAAGGCCCGCCTCATGCGCCAGACGCAGGAGGAGATCCAGGCCGAGACGCGCCAGGCGCTGAACGCGATCAAGCAGCAGGTGGCCGACCTGGCCGTCGCCGCCACCGAGAAGGTCGTCCGCGCCCGCCTCGACGAGGCCGAGCAGCGGCGCCTGATCGACGAGGCGCTGGCCGACGTCGACCTCTCCAACCTCGTCCCGACCGCCACCGAGGAGGAGAAGGCCTAGTGCTCGATTTTCGCGCGCTCGTTCACCAAGCGACCCCCGGGATGGAGCATTAATGGCCGATCGGGTCGATCCCGCCGGACGCGTCTACGCGGCCGCCCTCTACCAGGCGGCGGCGGACGCCGGCAAGGTGCGCGAGGTCGACGACGACCTCGAGGGCTTCATCTCGACGCTCGGCGAGAACGAGGTGCTCCTGCGCGCGCTGGTGAACCCGGCGCTGCCGCGGGAGGCCAAGACCCGCGTCCTCGCCCGCGTGCTCGACCAGGCCAACCCGCTGGCCCGGAACGCCGTCCTCGTGCTCGCCCACCACGGCCGCCTCGAGCTGCTCGTCGACATGCAGACGGCCTACGCAGAGCTCGCGGCCGAGGACGAGCAGATCCTGGCCGTCGAGATCACGACCGCGGTCGAGCTCGAGAAGGCCGACCTCGACGCGCTCGCCAAGCGCATCTCCGACGCCGTCGGCCGTCAGGCCGAGGTCACGGCCACCGTCGACCCGAACCTCATCGGCGGGCTCGTCCTGCGGGCGCGAAACGTGCTCGTGGACGCATCCGTCCGGCGCCGGCTGGAGGAGCTCCGGCGCGCCCTCATCCGTACACCATTGCCCATTGGGAGTGAAGCGTGAAGCTGCGACCAGACGAGATCGCGAACATCCTGAAGACCGAGATCGAGCGCTACGACGTCGAGGCCGAGGTCGAGGAGGTCGGCACCGTCATCCAGCTCGGCGACGGCATCGCCCGCGTCTACGGCCTCGACCGCTGTGTGGCGATGGAGAAGCTCGAGTTCGGACACGGGGTCACCGGCCTCGCGCTGAACCTCGAGGAGGACAACGTCGCCTGCGTGCTCTTCGGCGAGTGGGCCCAGATCAAGGAGGGCGACACCGTCCGCCGCACCGGCGATGTCATGTCGATCCCGGTCGGCGAGAAGCTGATCGGCCGCGTCGTCAACCCTCTGGGCGAGCCGATCGACGGCGGCCCCGAGATCGAGACCGACGAGGTCCGGCCCATGGAGTTCAAGGCGCCGGGCGTCGTCGACCGCCAGCCGGTGTCGGAGCCGGTGCAGACGGGCATCAAGTCGATCGACTCGATGATCCCGATCGGCCGCGGCCAGCGCGAGCTGATCATCGGCGACCGCACCACCGGCAAGACGGCCATCTGCGTCGACACGATCCTGAACCAGAAGGGCCAGGATCTTGTCTGCATCTACGTCGCCATCGGCCAGAAGGCCTCGACCGTGCGGGCCGTCGAGGCCCAGCTGCGCAAGGCCGGCGCGATGGACTACACGATCATCGTCTCGGCGTCGGCGACCGAGGCCGCCCCGATCAAGTTCATGGCCCCGTACGCCGGCTGCGCCATGGGCGAGCACTTCCTCTACAACGGGAAGCACGCCCTGGTCATGTACGACGACCTGTCCAAGCACGCCGACGCCTACCGGCAGATGTCCCTGCTCGTGCGCCGGCCGCCCGGCCGCGAGGCCTACCCCGGCGATGTCTTCTACCTGCACTCGCGCCTGCTGGAGCGGGCGGTGAAGCTCTCCGACGAGCTCGGCGCCGGGTCGCTCACGGCGCTGCCCGTGATCGAGACCCAGGCCGGCGACGTGTCGGCCTACATCCCGACGAACGTCATCTCGATCACCGACGGCCAGATCTTCCTGCAGTCCGACCTGTTCTACTCGGGCGTGCGGCCCGCCATCAACGCCGGCATCTCGGTGTCCCGCGTCGGCGGCGACGCCCAGATCCGGGCGATGAAGAAGGTCGCCGGGCGCCTGCGCCTCGACCTGGCCGCCTACCGCGAGCTGGAGGCGTTCTCGCAGTTCGGCTCCGAGCTCGACCAGGCCACCCAGAACCAGCTCGCCCGCGGCGAGCGCGTCGTGGCGTCGTTGAACCAGCCGCAGCACGCGCCGTGGCCGGTGGCCGAGCAGGTCGTCGTGATCTGGTCGGTCACGAACGGCTACGTCGACTCGATCCCCGTGGAGGACGTGTCCCGGTTCAACGACGAGCTGGTGGAGTCGCTGCGGGCCGAGGGCTCGATCCTGAGCGCGATCGACGAGTCCCGCGACCTCACCGACGAGACGATCGAGAGCCTGCGCAAGCACCTCGACACGTTCAAGGACAGCTTCTTCGTCGAGGGCGACAAGGACGCGGCCGGCACCGCCGCATAGATGGCAACGCAGCAGGACATCGCGCGCCGCATCCGGTCGGTGCGCAACACCGGCAAGATCACCAAGGCGATGGAGCTCGTGGCCGCGTCCCGGCTGCGGCGCGCCCAGGCCCGCATCGAGGGCCTGCGGCCCTACGCCGACCGCCTGCAGCAGCTGACGGTCGAGGTGGCCGCGGTGACGTCGCGGGCCCATGGCCAGCCGCTGCTCGAGAAGCGCGAGGTGAAGGGCGTGGCGGTGCTGGCGCTGACGGCCGACCGCGGCCTCGCCGGCGCGTTCAACGCGAACGTGATCCGGCGGTCGCTGGCCGTCGCCGCCGAGCAGCGCGGTCAGGGTCGCGAGGTGCACTGGCTGGCTGTGGGGCGCAAGGGCGGCTCCTCGCTGCGCTTCCGTGGCCAGGAGATCGAGGCCTCGTACACGGGGATCACCGACCGGCCGAAGTACTCGGACGCGAGCGCGATCGCCGAACGCGTCGCCGAGCTCTACGTCGAGGGCCAGGTCGACCTCGTCGTGATGGTCTACAACCGCTTCGTCTCGGCCCTGACCCAGCGCCTGGAGACGGTCGAGGTGCTGCCCGTCCCCGAGGAGGTGCTGACCGGGGAGGAGGTCGAGCTGATCGAGGGCGCCTACCTCGAGGAGCCGGACCGCTCCGAGATCCTGGCCAGGCTGCTGCCGACGTACGTCGAGGTGACCATCTACCGGGCGCTGCTCGAATCGACCGCCTCCGAGCACGGCTCCCGCATGACGGCGATGGGCAACGCCTCCGAGAACGCCTCCAACCTGATCGACTCGCTGACCCTCGAGATGAACCGCGCCCGCCAGGCCGAGATCACCCAGGAGATCCTCGAGGTGGTCGCGGGTGCAGACGCACTCGAATAACGGGTGGCTACACTTTCACCAGTGGAACGCGTAGGTCAGATGTGGGACCGCTCCGTCGTGCGGGCGGTCTTCACGACGGTCTCCGTGATCGTGCTCGTCGCAGGACTCGTGGTGTACGTGAGCTCGCGCGACGGCGCCAAGGTCGCAGACGTGCCCGGCTCGGCGCTCGCGCAGACGAAGACGCCGGAGCAGCTGTACGGGCCGGAGATCGCGATGCCGAAGTCGGCGCTTCGCACTGCCCAGAAGTTCATCCAGACGGCGGTGCTGCGAAACGACGTGGGCGCGGCGTGGCCGCTCGTCACCCCGCACGTGCGCGCCGGCCTCACCCGGGCGCAGTGGAACACCGGGAACATCCCGGTCGTCCCGTACCCGCGCGAGAAGTTCGGCGGCGCCAAGTTCAAGATCGACCGCCACCGCGAGCGCGACGTCCTGCTCGAGGTGCTCCTGACCTCCCACAAGCTCGGCGTGGCGCCGATCGCCGACTTCCTCGAGCTCGTCCCGAGCAGCCACGGCTGGCTCGTCCAGAACTTCACCCCGCGGGGCGTGAACCCGCCCGTCCCGGCGGCCCAGCCCTAGCAGGTACGCGCCGCGGTTGCCGGGGCAACCGCTTGCGGTTATCCTGATCCAGTCCGATGGCGTCCGAACGTACGACACTCGTCCCCGGGGCAGCTGCTGTCGGCGGCACCAGCGTCTCCGGAGAGGTCGAGGGCTCCGGCGACGCGATCCGCGCCCGCGGCTACTGGGAGCAGGCGTGGATTCGCTTCAGGCGCGACCGCGTCGCCGTGGCCAGCGGCGTCGTGATCATCCTGATCGTGCTGGTCGCCTTCATCGGCGCGCCGATCGCGGCCCACGTCCTCGGCCACGGGCCGAACGACATCAACTCGAACGCGGTCATCAACTTCGCGCCGGCCGGCCCGTGGACGACGGTCAAGAACCTCGACGGGACGGGCTCGAGCCTCTACGTGCTGGGCGCGTCCGACGCCGTCGGCCGCGACGAGCTCCTGCGCGTGCTCTCGGGCGCTCGCGTGTCGCTCGAGGTCGCGATCTTCGCGACCATCATCGGCGTCTTCATCGGCGTCGTCCTGGGGACCCTCGCCGGCTTCTACGGCGGCCTGATGGACACCGTCGTGTCGCGCATGACCGAGATCGTGATGGCGTTCCCGCTGCTCCTGTTCGCGATCGGAATCGCGGCTACCGTCGGCGACCGGCTCAACTCCTACACGATGTTCGGGATATTCGTGCCCGGAATCGTCACGCTGATCATCATCATCAGCGTGTTCTCGTGGTACTACCCCGCCCGCATCGTGCGGGCGCAGGTGCTGTCGCTGCGCGAGAAGGAGTACGTCGAGGCGGCCAAGATGGTCGGCTGCTCGAACTTCCGCATCATGCGGTCGCACCTGCTGCCGCACCTGGTCGGCACCATCATCGTCTACGGCACGCTGACCGTGGCCACGAACATCCTGTTCGAGGCCGCCCTGTCGTACCTGGGCGTGGGCCTGCCGCCCCCGAACGCCAGCTGGGGCAACCTGCTCTCCGACGCCGTCAACTGGTACACGGTGCAGCCGTGGCTGATCGTCTGGCCGGGCGTCGCGATCCTGATCACGACGCTCGCCTTCAACCTGCTCGGCGACGGCCTGCGCGACGCGATCGACCCGCGCTCGACGCTCTAACTTCCTCCCCGGCACGAGCGTCTTAGGGTCGTAGCGAGGGGACCGGGCGGATTGCGTCCGCCTGCGGACCTGAAATCCGACGCGAGGGGTTGTCATATGAAACGACCGGGTTTATGGCTTGCGGTGGGGGCGCTCACCGCGGGCATCGTGCTTCTCGGCGCAGCTGGCTGCGGTAGCTCCAGCGGCGGCAGCGGAAGCGTGGGCTCGAGCGCACCGGGCGGCCAGAGCAATGTGCCGCACGTCAACGGTGGCACGCTCAAGGTCGCCGCGCACGGCGACATCGACTTCATCGACCCGGCGCTGGCGTACTACCAGACGTCGTGGCAGGTCGAGTACGCGACGTGCGTGAAGCTCCTGAACTACCCCGACAAGTCGGGTGACGCCGGCAAGGTGCTGACGCCGGAAGCAGCGTCCGCCATGCCGACCGTCTCCGCGGACGGCAAGACCTACACCTTCACGGTGCCGGCCGGGAAGTACAAGTTCAACACCGGTGAGCCCGTGACGGCCGCGACGTTCCAGCACGCACTGGAGCGCGACCTCTCGCCGAAGCAGGCGTCGTACTTCGGCGCCACGTTCCTGACCGACATCCAGGGCGCCTCGGGCTACAAGGGCCTCCCGGCCCACGTCTCGGGCATCAAGGTCACGGGCGACAAGCTCGCGATCACCCTGACCGAGAAGGACGCCGGCTTCCTGTCCAAGGTGGCCACGCCGTTCGCCTGCGCGATCCCCAAGGACACCCCGGTGAACAGCAAGGGCGTCCAGTCGATCGCAGGCGCCGGCCCGTTCTACATCGCCAACTGGGTCCAGCACCGCTCGCTCGTGCTGAAGAAGAACCCGTACTACAAGGGTCCTCGCCCGCACTACCTGGACTCGATCGACTACACGCAGCTGACGATCGACCAGCAGCAGGGCACCCTGGAGCTGAAGAACGGCCAGCTCGACTACTGCCCGGACTGCGTCCCTGGTAGCCAGAACTTCCAGCTGAACCAGGAGTTCGGCCCGGACGGCTCGTCGACGAAGCAGACGGGGAACCAGCGGTTCTTCATCACCCCGGCTGCGATCATCTCGTACTTCGCGCTCAACACGGCGCGGCCGACCTTCCAGAACCCGCTCGTGCGTCAGGCGGTCAACTGGGCGATCGACCGGCCGGCGATCGAGAAGCCGTACGGTTACGGCTACGGCACGCCGGGCGACAAGATCCTGCCGCCCGCTCTGCCTGGATCGCAGTTCGAGAAGAGCATGTATCCCGTGACCAGCCCGACCGCCCAGGACATCTCCAAGGCCAAGGCGCTGATCAAGCAGGCAGGGGTGAAGACGCCCCTGACGGCGATCGAGTACTCGACCGCCGGCACGCCGTCGGTCAGCCAGGCCGACGCCGTCCTGACGGCGAACCTCGCCAAGATCGGGATCACCGTGAAGCCGAAGTACTTCACGCGTGCTCTGCAGTTCCAGAACGAGGGCACCAAGGGTGTCGCGATGGACATCGCGAATGAAGGCTGGATCGAGGACTACCCGGATCCGTACGACTTCATGAACATCCTGCTCTCCGGCGACAACATCCCGAAGACTGGTGGGAACAACTTCTCGTACTTCAACGTACCGAAGTACAACCAGCAGATGGATCACGCCAACACGCTGAGCGGCAACGCTCGGTATCAGGAGTACGGCAGCATCGCGACGGACATGATGAAGAACAACCCGCCGTGGGCGCCGTGGCTGTACACGAACAACATCGACTTCTTCGGCCCCAAGGTCGGATGCACGGTCGATACCCCCTCGTACATCATGGATCTGACCACGATGTGCCTGAGGAAGTAGCGAGGGAGTAGACTCGCTGCAGTAGCTGCACGCGGGGCGCCGGGGGAACCACCCGGCGCCCCGCTCAAACCTCGACCACCGGGAGAAACGGCATGGTTCGCTACGTGATTCGGCGCCTGCTCTGGGCTGTCGTCCTCTTCATCGCCGTGACGGTGGTCACGTACGTCATCTTCTTCATGATCCCGCTCGACCCGGCGAGGCTCGCCGCCGGGAAGTCGGCGACGCCGCAGGAGGTGAAGGCGGTGGCGCACCGGCTCTACCTCGACCGGCCGATCTACCAGCAGTACCTGCACTTCCTGGGCCAGCTGGTGTTCCACGGCAGCCTCGGCTACTCGTTCAACGACCGCCAGAGCGTGAACTCCTCGATCTTCTCGGCGGCGCCGGTGACCGCCTCGCTCGTCCTCGGCGGTGCGGTGGTGTGGATGCTGATCGCCGTGCCCATCGGCATCCTCTCGGCGCTCAAGCCGCGCTCGGTGCTCGACCGCTCCGCGATGGTGGGCGTGCTCTGCGGCATCTCCGCCCATCCGGTGTGGATCGGCCTGATGGCGTCCTACATCTTCGGGTACAAGCTGAACCTGCTCCCGATCCAGGGCTACTGCAACCTGCGGGGAGGTGCGGCGGGCCAGATCTGCGGCGGGCCGGTCGACTGGTTCACGCACATGCTGATGCCGTGGATCGTCTTCGCCGTCCTCTACGCGGCCATCTACGTCCGTATGATCCGCGCGAATGTGATGGAGACGCTGAACGAGGACTACGTGCGCACGGCCCGTGCCAAGGGCGCGCCCGAGTCGATCGTGATGCGCCGGCACGTCCTTCGGAACGCCATGCTGCCCGTCGTCACCATGCTCGGCATGGACATCGCGATCGCGCTGGGAGGCGCGGTCCTGATCGAGGAAGTCTTCGGCTTGCCCGGGCTGGGAGACCTGGCCATCCAGTCGGTCTACCAGTTCGACTTACCGAAGATCGTCGGGGTGACCGTCTTCGCCTCGGTGCTCGTCATCGGCTTCAACCTGCTGGTCGACCTGCTCTACGCATGGATCGACCCACGTATCCGGCTCGCGTAGCGCCGGCTCGGTAGACTGAATCCGTGGCACTTCTCGAAGTCCGCGACCTGAAGACCCAGTTCCGCACGGACGACGGCATCGTCGGCGCGGTGGACGGGGTGTCGTTCTCGGTCGACCCGGGCAAGACGCTCGCCATCGTGGGCGAGTCCGGGTGCGGCAAGAGCGTCACCTGCCTGACGATCCTCGGCCTGAACCCGCGGGCGAAGACGATCTCGACGGGCGAGGCGATCTTCAAGGGCAGGAACCTGCTCGAGCTGCCGCCGTCGGAGCTGCGCAAGGTGCGCGGGAACGAGATCTCGATGATCTTCCAGGATCCGATGACGTCGCTGAATCCTGTGCACTCGATCGGGAAGCAGCTGCGCGAGGCGATCCAGCTGCACAACAAGGAGACGAAGGCGGCCGCCTCGAAGCGGGCGCTCGAGATGCTGAAGGCAGTGGGCATCCCCCGGGCCGAGACGCGGCTCGAGGACTACCCGCACCAGTTCTCGGGCGGCATGCGCCAGCGGGTGATGATCGCGATGGCGCTCATCAACAACCCCGACCTCCTGATCGCCGACGAGCCGACGACCGCGCTCGACGTGACGACGCAGGCCCAGATCCTGAAGCTGATGAACGACCTCCAGCGCGACTTCGGCAGCGCGATCATCATGATCACGCACGACCTGGGCGTCGTCGCGGAGACGGCCGACGAGGTGCTCGTGATGTACGCGGCCAAGCCGGCCGAGCAGGGCACCTATTCCGACATCTTCTACCACGCCCATCACCCCTACACGTGGGGGCTGATGCGGTCGCTGCCGCGGCTCGCCCAGCACGGGCAGGAGCTCCGGCCGATCGCCGGATCGCCGCCGTCGCTGCTGCGGCCGCCGACGGGCTGCCGCTTCCACCTGCGCTGCCCGTACGCGATGGAGGTGTGCCGCACGACCGAGCCGGAGTTCGCGTCGGTCGAGGGCACGGAAGCTCACCGGGCCGCCTGCCATCTCGACGAGGCCACCAAGAAGCGGGAGGCCGAGACGCTCGTGGCCGAGACGATGGCGTCGACGGGCTAGGAACCGATGGCTGAAGAGCTTCTCGCCGTCCAGGATCTTAAGAAGCACTTCCCGGTGACCCGCGGGATCATCTTCCAGAAGGAGGTCGCGCGCGTGCGCGCGGTCGACGGCGTCTCCTTCACGATCAGGAAGGGCGAGACGCTCGGCGTCGTCGGCGAGTCCGGCTGCGGCAAGTCGACGATGGCCCGCTGCGTCATGCGCCTGCTCGACTCGACCGGAGGATCGATCGTGTTCGACGGCCTGGACATCACCAAGCTCAAGGGCTCGTCGCTCATGCGGATGCGGCGCGAGATGATGATGGTGTTCCAGGACCCGTACGCGTCGCTCAACCCGCGCAAGCGGGTCGGCTTCATCATCGGCGAGGCCCTCGACGTGCACAAGATCGGCACGGCGGCCGAGAACAAGCGCCGCGTGCAGGAGCTGCTCGACGTCGTCGGCCTGAACCCGGAGCACTACAACCGCTTCCCGCACGAGTTCTCCGGCGGCCAGCGCCAGCGCATCGGCGTCGCCCGGGCGCTCGCCATCCGGCCGAAGCTGATCGTGTGCGACGAGCCGGTGTCGGCGCTCGACGTGTCGGTGCAGGCGCAGATCCTGAACCTGCTGAAGCGGCTCCAGCAGGAGTTCGACCTGACCTACATGTTCATCGCCCACGACCTGGACGTCGTCCGCCACATCTCCGACCGCGTGGCCGTGATGTACCTGGGCAAGATGGTCGAGCTGGGCAAGGGCGACGAGCTCTACGACCATCCGCTGCATCCGTACACGGGCGCGCTGCTCTCGGCGATCCCGATCCCGAACCCCGATGTGGCCCGCGCCCGCAAGCCAATCGTCCTCGAGGGTGACGTGCCGAGCCCGATCAACCCGCCCAGCGCCTGCCGGTTCCACCCCCGCTGCCCGCGCTTCCAGCCGGGCACGTGCGACGTCGACGAGCCCCTGCTCGAGCCGGGCGGCGACGACGGCCACCTCAAGGCATGCCACTTCCCGCTCGAGACCTGGCCGATGAGCGACCTGCGCCTGCCCAGCGGGGCCTCCACGGGCTGAGATGGTTGATTCCACACCTCTGCGCGCCTGGACGTCAGGCCGTGGTGGGGGTTTGGGTCGTTGGCGGGGCTGCGGCTGCGAACCGTCGCGTCGCGCCCATAGGGCCAGCTATGCACGCTCCCTGCGTCCTTGCGCTGCTCGGTTCGCAGCCGCCCAGGACATCGCAGGGAGTGGAATCAACCATCTCAGGCTGCGCGCGTGACGAAGGCCGAGCTCTGGAACGGCCTCCGCCGTTTCGTGCAGGTGGCCGTCACGGTGATCGCCGGCACGGCGATCGTCTCGCTCGGCCTCGGGCTCCTGGTCGGTGACTCCGTGAACCGCTCGCTGTCGGTCGGCTTCTACCTGGCGGCGTGCCTCAGCATCTCGCTCGGCGTCTTCTTCGGCATCCGGCCGCCGGTGCGCCAGGAGGGCGATTCCGGGGCGGTCGGTGGCCTGTTCGGGGTGTTCGGGAGCGGGCCGGTCCGGTTCGCCACGACCGACGAGCGGCAGGACTCGCTGGCAAGCTCCGCGGTCTTCGTGGCGCTCGGGTTCGTGCTCGTCCTCTTCGGCCTCCTGTGTGACGGCCGCCATCCGCTGGCCTAACATTCACGCGGTGGCCTCGTCAGAAGGGGTCAGATGTACCTCGGATTTCCCAACCGCAGCGATTGTGACCGCGCCCGCGAGCTCGCCTCGAGGAGCCTCGACGGCGACCTGGCCGAGTTCGACCTGGGCAGCCTGCGCGCGCACCTGCAGGAGTGCGCCGCGTGCGCCGAGGTGGCCGCGGCGATGGGGGAGATCACCGAGCGCGTGCGCACGGCCGTGCCGATGGATCCGGCGCCGGCGGACGTGGTCGCGCACATGCACGTGCAAGCTCAGGCAATTGACATCCGAGCCGAGCGCCAATTGCGACGGCGGCCGGCCCGCCGCACGCGCCACCGGATCGCCGCGACGGCGGTCGCGATCACGGCCGCCGCGGCCGCGGCGGGCGCCGGCGCGCTCGTCGCCTCGCAGGGCCATCGCACCACCGCCCAGGTGAAGCAGCCGACGACGCTCGCCGAGCTGGCCCCGCTCGACCACCAGTTCCGCAGCATTCGCGAGGGCAAGCTGCTGCTCGTCCTGCCGCCGCCGCGCGTGCACTCCCCGCACGTGCGCAGCGTCCTGGTGTAGATGGTTGATCCCATGCCGCCGTGATGTCCTGGGCGGTTGCGGACCGAGCAGCGCAAGGACGCAGAACGCGTTCATACCGGGCAGAAATATGGGCGCGCGACCGAGGCGCAGCCCCACCGACGACCCGACGCCCCCGCCAACAGCCTGACGTCCAGGCGCGCGGGGGCGTGGAATCAACCGCCTGCGGGTGGCCCGCGCCCTGTAACGCCCGGCCCGCGGCGGGTACAGTGTCCCCATGGCACTGATCTCCGCCGTCTCGTCACGAGCTTGACACGTCGACCACGCCGCCCGGGTGGCGGCGTCCATCGAGGCCTCCCGGCTGCGCGACGAGCTGGGGCCGGCGGAGCGCCGCAGGTGGCTCCCGAAGCTCCCCGGGTTGATGTCACAATGTCGCCCGGTTTTCGGCCCTGTCGCTGGTAGAATCCGGCTTCGCTAGGCCAGAAGCACCCGATTCGGCACCCCTTCCAAGGAGTTACATGTCCCAGAACGGAGAGTCCGCGCGCGTCGGCACCATCGTCGAGATCAAGGGCGTCGTCGTGGACGCGGTCTTCTCCGGCGAGATGCCCTCGATCTACAACGCCATCGAGATCAAGGTTCCGGCCAGCGCCGGCGAGGAGTCGGAGCGCGTGCTCGTGGCGGAGGTGCAGCAGCACCTCGGCGACGGACGCATCCGCGCCATCGCGATGGACGCGACGGACGGCCTGGCTCGCGGGCTCGAGGTGACCGACACGGGCGGCCCGATCACCGTGCCCGTCGGCGAGCCGACGCTGGGACGCATCTTCAACGTGCTGGGCGAGGCGATCGACAACGGCGATCCGGTCGGCACGGAGGAGCGCTGGCCGATCCACCGCGAGCCGCCGGCGTTCGAGATGCTCTCGCCGACCACCGAGATCTTCGAGACGGGGATCAAGGTCATCGACCTGCTCGCCCCGTACGTCAAGGGCGGCAAGGTCGGCCTCTTCGGCGGCGCCGGCGTGGGCAAGACGGTGCTGATCATGGAGCTGATCAACAACATCGCCCAGGAGCACGGCGGCCTGTCCGTGTTCGCCGGCGTCGGCGAGCGCACCCGCGAGGGCAACGGCCTCTACCTGGAGATGAAGGAGTCCGGGGTCATCAACAAGACCGCGCTCGTCTTCGGGCAGATGAACGAGCCCCCGGGAGCGCGCCTGCGCGTCGGCCTGTCCGGCCTGACCATGGCGGAGTACTTCCGCGACCAGCTCGGCCAGGACGTGCTGCTCTTCATCGACAACATCTTCCGGTTCGTGCAGGCCGGCTCCGAGGTGTCGGCGCTCCTCGGCCGCATGCCGAGCGCCGTGGGCTACCAGCCCACCCTCGCCACCGAGATGGGCCAGCTGCAGGAGCGGATCACGTCGACCGCCAAGGGCTCGATCACGTCGATCCAGGCGATCTACGTCCCCGCAGACGACCTGACCGACCCGGCCCCGGCCGCGTCGTTCGCCCACCTCGACGCGACGACCACGCTCTCGCGCTCCATCGCCGAGCGCGGCATCTACCCGGCCGTCGACCCGCTGGACTCGCGCTCGAACCTGCTCCAGAAGGGCACGGTCGGCGACGAGCACTACGACACGGCGACGAGCGTGCAGGAGGTGCTGCAGCGGTACAAGGACCTCGAGAGCATCATCGCCATCCTCGGGATGGACGAGCTCTCCGACGAGGACAAGGTCGTGGTCGGCCGCGCCCGCAAGGTGCAGCAGTTCCTGGGCCAGCCGTTCCACGTCGCCGAGGTGTTCACCGGCACCCCGGGCAAGTACGTGCGGCTCGAGGACACGATCCGCGGCTTCCAGGAGATCCTGGAGGGCAAGTACGACGACCTGCCCGAGCAGGCCTTCCGCCTGGTGGGCGGCATCGAGGAGGTCGTCGAGGCGGCCGAGAAGCTGAAGGCGACCGCGTAGCCATGCCCGAGTTCACGCCGTACCCGGTCGAGCTGGTCACGCCCGAGGGCATCGTGTTCTCGGGCGACGCCGAGCGCGTGGTGGTGCCCGGCGCCGCCGGCGAGCTCGGCATCCTGGCCAACCACGCCCCGCTGATCTCGCTGCTCCAGCCCGGCGAGACCCGGGTCACGGATGCCGAGGGCACGGTGCGCCGCTACGCCACCGACGACGGCTTCGTGCAGGTGCGCAAGAACCAGACGCTCGTGCTCGTGGGCGAGGCCGTCGACGCCGAGTCGATCGACGCGTCGGATGCCAATCGGCGGCTGGACGAGGCGCGGGCGGCGCTCGAGCGGGCCAACGACGGCGACGGCGATGTCTATGCCGCCCGGCGCGAGGTCGGGTTCGCCGAGGCGCTGGTCAAGACCGCGGCTGGCTGATATCCGCAGGGGCGGCTAGTGTCCGCCCGCGATGGCGTACCCGGTTCATTTCGAGGTGGAGCATCAGGAGCGCTACTCGCGGCTCTCGACGTTCTTCCGGCTCATCCTCGTCATCCCGCACCAGATCGTGTTGTTCTTCTACGCGATCGCGGCGTTCGTCGTGGTCTTCATCGCCTGGTTCGCGATCCTCTTCACCGGCCGCTACCCCAGCGGGATGTTCGGGTTCATGGCGGGGTTCATCCGCTACTACACGCAGGTGAACGCATATACCTTCCTCGTGACCGACCGCTTCCCGCAGTTCGGCGGAGGGTCATACGGGGATGGGTATCCGGTGCAGGTTGGTATCGACGAGCCGGAGCGGCTGTCGCGGCTGACCACATTCTTTCGCTCGATCATGCTGATCCCGGCGTATTTCATCGTGTACGTGCTGGGGCTGCTCCTGGAACTGCTGGCGTTCGTCGCATGGTTCATCATCGTCGTGATCGGGCGGCTCCCTGCAGGGCTCTTTGAAGTGATGGAGCTGCCCGTCCGCTACGGCTGCCGCTTCACGGCGTACGCGTGCTTGGTCACGGACGTCTACCCGTGGTTCCAGGAGGAGACGCTGGCCGATCCGGCTCCCTGGACCGGGCCGCCGGCCGCGGTCTAGGTCTAGCATCCACGGGTGGCCGGCCACCCGTATCTGGAGCTGATCGAGCGCCGTGCCGTCGTCTTCGACGGCGCCATGGGCACGCAGATCCAGGCGCTCGACCTGACCTCCGCCGACTTCGGCGGCGACCGCCAGCTCGGCAACAACGACCACCTCTCGGTCACCCGGCCCGACGCGATCGAGGGTATCCACCTGGCCTACCTGGAGGCGGGTGCGGACGTCGTCGAGACGAACAGCTTCCAGGCGTCGCGGATCCGGATGACCGAGTGGGGGGTGGGCGACCACACCCGCGAGATCAACCTGTGCGCGGCCCGGATCGCCCGCAAGGCCGCCGACGCCTATTCGACCCCGTCGCGGCCGCGGTTCGTGGCCGGCTCGATCGGGCCGAGCGGGATGCTGCCGTCGAGCGACGATCCGGCGCTGTCGGGGATCTCGTTCTCCGGGCTGTCGGAGGCGTTCTGCGAGCAGGCGGCCGCGCTCGTCGAGGGCGGGGCGGACCTGATCATCATCGAGACGCAGCAGGACATCCTCGAGACGCGCGCGGCCATCGACGGCGCCCGGGCGGCGTTCCGGGAGCTGGGCCGGTCGGTGCCGCTGCAGGTGCAGGTGGCGCTCGACGTGACCGGGCGGATGCTGCTCGGCACGGACGTCGGCGCGGTGCTCGCAATCCTGCACGGGATGCGGGCCGACGTGATCGGCGTCAACTGCTCGGTCGGCCCCGAGCACCTGCGCGAGCCGGTGCGCTACCTGTGCCAGCACGCCCCGGCTCCCGTCTCGGTCATCCCGAACGCGGGGCTGCCGAAGAACGTCGACGGCGTCGCCACCTACCCGCTCGGCCCGGCCGACATGGCCCGCGAGCTGGGCCAGTTCGTCTCGGAGCTCGGCGCGCCGGTCGTGGGCGGCTGCTGCGGCAGCACCCCGGAGCACATCGTGGCGCTGTGCGAGGCGGTGTCGGGGGCCGGCCGGGCGCCGCGCCAGGTCGTCTTCGAGCGGTCGTTGGCGAGCGCGATCACCGCCTCCGCGCTCGAGCAGCAGCCGAAGCCGCTCCTGATCGGCGAGCGGGTGAACACGCAGGGCAGCCGCGCGTTCAAGCAGGTGATGCTGGACGACGACTACGACGGCGCCGTCGCGATCGCGCGCGACCAGGTCGAGGGCGGCGCGCACGCGCTCGACGTGTGCGTCGCACTGACCGAGCGCGCCGACGAGGCCGACATGATGGCGACGCTCGTGAAGCGGCTCGCGATGGGGGTCGAGATGCCGCTCGTCTTCGACTCGACCGACGCCGCCGTCGTCGCCCGCGCGCTCGAGACGTATCCCGGCCGCGCCCTGATCAACTCGATCAACATGGAGAACGGGCGCGAGCGGATCGACGCGGTGGTGCCGCACGCCGTGCGCCACGGCGCGGCCTGCGTGGCGCTTACGATCGACGAGGACGGGATGGCCAAGACGGCCGAGCGCAAGCTGGACGTGGCCCGCCGCATCCACGACGTCTGCGTCGGCGAGTTCGGGATGGATCCGGGCGACCTGATCTTCGACACGCTCACGTTCACCCTCGCGACCGGCCAGGACGAGTTCCGCCGGAGCGCAGTCGAGACGATCGAGGGCATTCGGGCGGTCAAGGTGGAGCTGCCGGGCGTGTGGACGGTGCTCGGCGTCTCGAACGTCTCGTTCGGCCTCGACCCGGCGGCCCGGGCCGTCCTCAACTCCGTCTTCCTGCACCACGCCATCGATGCGGGGCTCGACGCCGCCATCGTGAACCCGACCCACGTGCGTCCGATCTACGAGATCTCGGACGTCGAGCGGGAGCTGGCCGACGACCTGATCTTCGACCGCCGCCCGGACGCCCTCGAGCGCTGCATCGCCCACTTCGAGGACGCCGATGTCATCGCCGCCCCGCAGGAGGATCCGTTCGCCGGGATGACGACGGACGAGCGACTGCACGCCAAGATCCTGCACCGGACGAAGGAGGGCGTCGAGGACGACATCGACACGGCCCTCGACGAGCGCGGCGGGCGCGACAACGACCGCGCCGTCGACGTCCTGAACAACGTGCTCCTGCCGGCGATGAAGGACGTCGGCGACCGCTTCGGCGCCGGCGAGCTGATCCTCCCGTTCGTGCTCCAGTCGGCCGAGGTGATGAAGCGCTCGGTGGCGCACCTCGAGCAGTATCTCGACCGGCTCGAGGGCCAGGCCAAGGCGACCGTCGTGCTCGCGACCGTGTTCGGCGACGTGCACGACATCGGCAAGAACCTGGTCGGCACGATCCTCTCGAACAACGGCTACAAGGTCGTCGACCTGGGCCGGCAGGTGCCGCTGAACGTGATCATGGACAGCGCCGTCTCCGAGCGGGCCGACGCCGTCGGGCTCTCGGCGCTGCTCGTGTCGACGTCGCGGCAGATGCCGCTCGCGCTGCACGAGCTCGACCACCGCGGCCTGCGGGTGCCGGTGCTGGTCGGCGGTGCGGCGATCAACCGCGCGTTCGGCCGCCGGATCGCGTTCCTCGACGACGGCCGCATGTACGAGCCGGGCGTCTTCTACTGCAAGGACGCGTTCGAGGGGCTGGGCGTCATGGACCGGCTGAGCGACGGGGAGCTGCGCGGTGGGGTGATCGCCGAGCGGCGGGCCGAGGCGATCGCCGAGCGCGACACGCCCAAGCCGGCGCCTCCGCCCGAGCCGGCTCCCGCCCGGGCCGGGCGCGACTCGCTGCGGCGCGACGTGGAGGTGCCGGAGCCGCCGTTCGAGGGGGCGCGGACGCTCGACGCGATCGACCCGGCGGCCGTGTTCGCGCTCATGGACGAGCGCTCGCTGTACAAGCTCTCGTGGGGCGGGAAGGGCGTTCGCGGCGAGGAGTGGGAGCGGCTGCTGGCCGACGACTTTCGCCCGCGCCGGGCGCGCATGCAGGCCGAGGCGGTCTCGCAGGGCTGGATCGTGCCGCGGGCGGTGTACGGGTTCTTCCGGGCGGTTGCGGACGGCGACGACACGGTCGTGCTCGACGAGGCGGGCGACGAGCTGGGCCGGTTCGAGTTCCCGCGCCAGGACCGCCACGACCGGCTCTGCATCTCCGACTACCTGCGCGAGGCGGGCGACGGCGGCGACGTGATCGCCGTGCAGATCGTGACCGCGGGGCCGGAGGCGACGGCGCACGTCGACGCGCTCCAGGCGGCGGGCGAGTACGGCGAGGCGTACTTCGCCCACGGGCTGGCCGTGGAGGCCGCGGAGGGCCTGGCCGAGTACGTCCACCGCCGCATCCTGAGCGAGCTCGGCCTCGAGGTGGGCCGCGGCCGCCGCTACTCGTGGGGCTACCCGGCGTGCCCCGACCTCGAGCAGCACGAGCTGGTGCTCCGGCTGCTCCCGCCCGCCGCCGAACTGGGCATCGAGCTCTCCGCCGCCTACCAGTTCATCCCGGAGCAAACGACCGCCGCGATCGTGATCCACCACCCGCAGGCGGTCTACTTCTCCGCCCGCCGCGGCATCCGCGCGGGTGACTGACGCACCAAGCGGGGTCAGACCCCTTTTGGTGCGTCCGCTCGAAGCCGCCTCATGAGGGTGGTGTGGTGTACGCCGATGTGGTCGGCGATCTCGCGCAGGGGGTATCCGCACTCCTCATGGGCGTACCGGATGCGGTCCGACGTCGACCCTCCGAGGATTCTTGCCAGCGCTGCGCTCCGAGGATCGCGGACGCCGATCCCTTCAAGAACGAACGCGCGATAGGCGGCGCGCGCCGCGGCCCCTTCACCGAACCACCTGAGCACCGACCCAGTCGAAAGGAACGGTGGGACCGGTGCCATACCGATCGTCGCCCGGAAGCTCGACCATGGCCACTGAGAGGGATCTGTGCACCCTCCTGCCCGGACCGGGTTTAGGGGGATGTAGCGGCTGACTTCGAGCGCGTGCTCGTGGCCGCGAATCAGGCGCGCGTCGTAGCGGCCTTGGAACACGTGCCCCGAGCGGTCGTGTGCCGAGTTGAATCGCGTCCCGTACGTGCCGTTAAGCCATTGCATGCCCTCGGGCAGATTCACTTTCGGCGTCTCGAGCAGCAGGTGGTAGTGGGTGTTCATGACGCAATACGAATGACAGCGCCAGCCGAACTCGCCTACAGCGTCTCTGAGCGTCGCCAGGAGTACCCGGCGGTCCGCGTCTGTCGCAAGAATCGGAATGCGCCCGTTCCCACGAGCCGTTACGTGGTACAGGCAATCCGAGCTTCGGATACGGGCCGCTCGCGGCACCCGATCACCGTACTCAGACGGGCGTAACGGGGATAGAGGCTTGGTGTCGCAGCTCAGTTACGAGTGCGCACCAAAAGGGGTCTGACCCCGCCTGGTGCGTTGCAGTGCCACAATCGGGGCGTGAGCGGTGTCGACGATCTTGCCCTGGCCGAGCGGCTGATCGGGTTCGACACCTCGACCGAGGAGGGGATCCGGGGGGCGGTGGGGTTCCTGCTCGGGTGGCTCGAGGGACAGGCGATCCGGCACGAGGTGACGGAGGTGAACGGCCGGCCGGCCGTCGTGGCGACCGTCGGGGAGGGGCCGCGCACGCTCATCCTGAGCGCGCACGTCGACGTGGTCCCCGGCGATCCGGCCCAGTTCGAGCCGCGCCGCGACGACGCCTGCCTCTACGGCCGCGGCGCGTACGACATGAAGGGCGCGCTGGCCGCGATGCTCGGCGCGCTCGTCGACCTCGCCGGGGCGCCACGGCGGCTCCAGGGCATGCGCGTGAAGCTCCTGATCGCCCCGGACGAGGAGTCCGACGCCGCGACGCTGAACACGAAGGCGACCGCCCGCCTGGCGGACGCCGGCAACCTGGGCGAGTTCGCGATCTGCGGCGAGCCGACCGACCTCCAGATCGGCGTCCAGGCCAAGGGCGCGCTCGTCGTCCGCTTCGAGGTGCACGGCCGCGCCGCTCACGGCAGCACCCCCTGGCTGGGCGAGAACGCCGTCCTCAAGGCCATCGACCTCTACCGCCGCATCGGCGACCTGCCGTTCGCCTCGGAGCGCTCCGAGCTCTTCGACGGCCCCTCGGTCAGCCTCGGCCGCATCGCCGGCGGCAAGGCGGTGAACGCCGTCCCGGACACCTGCCGGATCGACGTCGACATCCGCCACCTGCCGACACAGGATCCGCAGGAGGTGATGCGCCAGCTGCGCACCCTGCACGCCGAGCCCCAGCTGCTCTATCAGGTGCCCGCCGCCCAGCTGAACCCCTACCACGACCACGTGAAGCTGCTGCGGCACGTCGTCCGCGGCCACCGCGAGGGCCGCGCGATCGGGGTCGGTCGCCACGGCGCGTCCGACGCCGTGCTCTTCCTCGAACGGGGCATCCCGTGCGTCGAATTCGGCCCGTCCGGCGCCGGCCACCACGGCCCCGACGAACACGTCGAGATCGCCTCGCTCGCCACCTACCGGCGCATCCTCGTCGAGTTCGCGCAGGCCCTGGCGACCCCGCCCGCGGCCTAGCCACCCCACAGGTTCGGCCGGGACCGCGGTCTATACTCATCCGGGCCTGCCGGAGCGGGCCCGAGCGCTTTTCGAGCCTATGGCAACCCAGACTCCGCCAACCACGCCGCGCGACGGAGGAGGTGGCAGCAGGCCGCCCCGCCCCAGGATGACGGTGTACGGCGGAGGCGCCCCGCCACGCCGTCCGCGCCGCCGCAAACGCCGCTGGCTGCGCATTGCGCTCTGGACCGTCGGGACGATCTTCGTCGTGCTCCTGGTGGTCGCCGCGGCCCTCTTCTACATGTTCTACGGCGATTACAACAAGCTCACGAGCCCGCCGAAGGCGTTCGTGCAGGCGGAGCAGAGCATCGACCCGCTCCTGCCCGAGGCGAACGCCCCGGCGATCGCCCTCGTGATCGGCTCCGACCACCGCTACACCGACGGCTCCGCGCCGGCCCGCTCCGACACCCTGATGCTGGTGCGGATCGACCCGCGCACGCACCTGATCTCGCTGCTCTCGCTGCCACGCGACCTGTGGGTCGACATCCCCGGCTTCGGCCAGGACAAGATCAACGCCGCCTTCTCGGACGGCGGGCCGAAGACGGTGGTGCAGACCGTCAAGCAGCTCACCGGTCTGAAGGTGAACTACCTGATCGGCGTCAACTTCCACAGCTTCACGAGCCTCGTGAACGACATGGGCGGCGTCTACGTCCCGGTCGACCAGGCCTACGTCCACACCCAGGCCGAGAACGAGGCCCTGCCGGAGGGCGAGCGCTGGTCGGTGATCAACGTCCTGCCGGGCTACCAGCTGCTCACGGGGAAGAACGCGCTCGCCTTCTCGCGCTTCCGCCACACCGACTCGGACTTCTACCGAAACGCCCGCCAGCAGACGTTCCTGCACGCCTTCGAGCAGAAGGCGGCGCAGCGCTTCCACGGCATCTCCCTGAGCGACCTCGGCGCGATCAAGGACATCATCCACACCATTGCCTCGAACGTCGACATCGCCGGCGCGAACGGCGGCATCGGCCTGCACACCATGCTGAACTACGCGACGCTGGCCTACTCGAGCAAGCACATCATCGCGTCGCGCCTGCAGGCGACGACCGGCATGATCGGCGCCGCGTCGGTGGTCGAGGCGACGCCGCAGGCGATCCACCAGGCCGTCTTCGCGTTCACCCATCCGCAGGACGTGCCCTCGCCCACGAACCAGCTGCCCAGCGCGCCCACCAAGCCGAAGCACAAGAAGCACAAGTTCGCGCCCGTGGTCGACCCGACGACGGTCTCGATCTCGGTGCTGAACGGCACGCTCAAGACCGGTGAGGCCGCCTCGACCGCCCAGGGGCTGGCGAAGTTCGGCTACAAGACCTCGTCGGGGAACGCGCCCACGCAGACCTACAACCAGACCTGGGTCTACTACGCGCCGGGCAACACGAAGGCGGCCGCCGACGTCGCGCACATCATCGGCGGCAACGCGCCCACCGCGCCGATGCCGTCCACGATCGCCTCGGCCGAGGACGTCGTCGTGGTGGTCGGGAACGACTTCGGCGGCAAGCTCGCGATCGCCGCCCCGAAGGCGTCGACGACGAACGCGCTCCCGCCCGATATCACGCCGGACGGCCAGGCCTACCTGACCGAGTTCCGCGCCATGCGGGGCAAGGTCACCTTCCCGCTGCTCTATCCGACGGTGACCCAGGACAGCTCCGAGGTGCCGTCGACCGACCCGATCCGGGCGTACCACATCCCCAACGCCGGGCACCATTGGAGCTCGCTCTACGCATACTTCGACATGCCGAGCCGGCCGGGGGCGAGCTGGGGGATCGAGGAGACCCGCTTCACCGACGCGCCGATCCTGGCCGACCCGAGCGCGACGCGGAAGATCGGCCACCGCACCTACCGCTTCTACTTCAACGGCAGCCACATCCACATGATCGCCTTCACGCAGAGCAGCACCGCCTACTGGGTGCAGAACACGCTCCTGGACGACCTCTCGAACGGGGACATGATCGCGATCGCGAAGTCGCTGCACCCCGTGCCATGAAGGGCAACGGGAACACGCGCCCGGTCGGCGTCATCGGCGTCGGCTACGTCGGCCTGGTCACGGCGGCGTGCTTCGCCGAGCTCGGCCACGAGGTCGTCTGCCTCGACGTGAACAAGGCGCGGATCGAGGCGCTGCGAAACGGCACCGTGCCGATCTACGAGCCCGGCGTCGACCGCCTGCTGGCCCGCAACCGCGCACGGCTGCGGTTCACGCTCGACCTCGACGATCTGGTGGGGTCGTGCCGGATCGCCTTCGTGTGCGTCGACACGCCCGCCACCGCCTCGGGCGACGCCGATCTCTCCCGCGTGCGCGCGGTCATCGACAGCCTGCCCGAGACCGGCGAGCGGCTGGTGATCGTCATGAAGAGCACCGTCCCCGTCGGCACGGGGGAGAAGCTGCGCGACGATCTCGACGCCCGTGGCGTCGGCCACGTCGGCTACGTGTCCAACCCCGAGTTTTTGCGCGAGGGCCGGGCCGTCGCCGACTTCCTCGAGCCCGACCGCATCGTGATCGGGGCGTTCGCCGACGCCGACGCGCGCGCGGTCGCCGGCCTCTACGCCGGCGTGCGGGCGCCCGTGATCACCACAGACGTCGCCAGCGCCGAGATGATCAAGTACGCGTCGAACGCGTTCCTGGCCACGAAGATCTCGTTCATCAACGAGATCGCGAACGTGTGCGAGGAGATGGGCGCGGACGTCGGCGTCGTCGCCCAGGGGATGGGCCTCGACGCCCGCATCGGCAGCCACTTCCTGCGCCCGGGCATCGGGTACGGCGGCAGCTGCTTCCCCAAGGACGTGAAGGCGCTCAAGCAGCTGGCCGGAAACTCCGGCTACCACTTCCAGCTGCTCACCTCGGTGATCGAGGTGAACGACCTGCAGAAGCGGCGGGTGGTGGGGAAGCTCGAGCGCCACCTCGGCTCGCTGCGGGGGACGCGGATCGCCCTGCTCGGGCTCGCCTTCAAGGCCGACACCGACGACATGCGCGAGGCCTCGAGCCTGGTGCTGGCCGCCCGGCTGCGGGCGGAGGGCGCGACCGTCGTCGGCTACGACCCGGTGGCCATGCAGAACGCGGCCGAGCTGCTCGGCGACGAGGTCGAGCTGGCCGGCTCGATGCTCGAGGCGGTCACGGGGGCCGATGCCGCCGTGATCGTGACCGAGTGGGGCGAGTTCCGGCAGGTGTGCACCCGGGCCGTGCGCGAGGCGATGCGGACGCCGCTCGTGGTCGACGGGCGCAACCTGCTCGACCCGGCCCGGGCCCGCGCGGCCGGGTTCGCCTACGAGTCGGTCGGGCGGCCGTCGGCCCCCGCCGCAGATGCCCAGCGGACGACGGCCGACGCCGACATCGCAGCTCGGTGATCGCCGTCGTCCTCGTCGGCGGCGAAGGCACCCGCCTGCGCCCGCTCACGTGCACGACCCCAAAGCCCATGCTGCCGATCGCGAACCGCCCCTTCCTCGAGCACCAGGTGGCGCATCTGCGCGCGCACGGGATCGACCGGATCGTGCTCGCCTGCGGCTACCGGCCCGACGCGATCCAGGCCCACTTCGGCGCCGAGCTCGAGTACGTGGTCGAGCCGGCGCCGCTGGGGACGGGCGGCGCGATCGCCTATGCCGCGCGGACGTTCACGGAGACGTTCGTGGTCGCGAACGGCGACGTGCTCACCGACCTCGACCTGTCGGCGCTCGTGCGCTTCCACCGCGACCGCGAGGCCCGGATGACGCTCGCCCTGCATCCGGTCGACGACCCCAGCCGCTACGGCGTCGTCGTGACGGCCGCGGACGGCGCGGTCACCGCCTTCGTCGAGAAGCCGCCGCCGGGCACCGCCGCCGCATCGACGATCAACGCCGGCACCTACGTCGTCGAGCCGGACGTGCTCGGCCTGATCCCGCCGGGGCGGGCGGTGTCGGTCGAGTACGAGGTGTTCCCGCTGCTCGTCGGCGCCGGGCTCTACGCGCAGAGCTCGGACGGATACTGGCGCGACATCGGCACGCCCGAGAGCTACCTGGCCGCCAACCTGGAGCGGATGCCCGCGGACGGGCTCGTCGACGCCTCCGCGCGGGTCGATCCGGACGCCACCGTGACCGGCTCCGTCGTCGGCCCGGGCTGCCGGGTGGAGGCCGGCGCGACGGTGTCCGGATCGGTGCTCCTGGAGGGTGCGGTTGTGGCGGCGGGGCGGACGGTGGAGAATCTCGTGATGGCCGGCGACGGGGAGCCTGTGTGGTAGCGGCCGTGGACCCTTCCGGGATGGCGAGCGCCATCGCCGGCATGGCCCACCAGCTGCGCGAGGGGGAGCGGGTCGGCGCCGAGGTCGGCGCCCGCGTCGCCCTCCCGGGCGCCGTCGTGATCGCCGCGATGGGCGGCTCGGCGATGGGCGGCGAACTGCTGCGCGCCCTCGTCGCCGGCGAGTGCCCGGTCCCGATCACGCGTGTGCGGGGCTTCCGCGTGCCCCACTGGGCCGGGCCGGGGACGCTCGTCATGTGCGTCAGCTACTCGGGTGAGACCCAGGAGACGCTCGCCTGCGCCGAGCAGGCCCACCGCCAGGGCGCGAACCTGCTCGTGGTCGGCTCGGGCGGCACGCTTCTCGAGCGCGCCCGCGAGTGGGGCGCCGCCTCCGCGGAGGTGCCGGACGCGGTCGCCACCGGCCAGCCGCGGGCGGCGCTCGGCTACCTGTTCGGCGCGATGGCGGGCGCCTTCGGCGCCTGCGGGCTCGCGTCCGAGGGCATCGCGTCGGCCGCCGCCGAGGGCGTCGAGCTGGCCGAGGGCGGGCCGGCCCGGGAGCTGGGGGAGCGGCTGGCGCCGACGGTGCCGCTGATCTACGGGGCCGGGCCGATGGGCGCCGTCGCCTACCGCTGGAAGACGCAGCTGAACGAGAACGCCAAGATGCACGCGTTCAGCCACGCCCTGCCCGAGCTCGCGCACAACGAGATCGTCGGCTGGGAGGGCACCGTCCCGGGCCGGTTCGCCGCCGTGTTCCTCTCCGATCCGGGCCAGCCCGACGCCGTGCGCAGGAGCATCGAGGCGACCGCCGACCTGATCGCCGGGCGGGCGGCGCTCGTCGAGACCGTCGAGGCGCGCGGCGACACGCCGGCCGCCCGGGCGTTCTCGCTCGTCGCCCACGGCGACTGGGCCAGCTACGGCGCGGCCGTCAGGCGGGGCGTCGATCCGACCCCGGTGCGCAACATCGACGTGCTCAAGAGCGCCTTGACCTGACCGGGTCAGGCTGCTATATAGCATGCATGGTATATAGCGAGGTTCGCGCCGAGAAGGCGGCGATATAGTGGCCCCGGTGATCGCGCCTCCCCGCACGTCCGTTCTCGCGCCCCATCGGATCGCCCGCATCGAGGACGGTGCGGTCGTCCTGCTCGACCAGACCCGGCTTCCGGCGGAGACCGTCGAGGTGCGCCTGGAGACGTGGCAGGAGGTCGCCGACGCCATCCGCGGGATGGTCGTGCGCGGCGCTCCGGCCATCGGGATCGCGGCCGCCTACGGCGTCGCCCTGGCGGCGGCGCGGAGCAATGCCGACGACGTCGAGACGCTCCGCGACGACGTGGCCCGCGCCTGCACCGGCCTCGCGCTCACCCGGCCGACGGCCGTGAACCTGCCCTGGGCGCTCACCCGCATGCGGGCCCGCTCCGACGCGCCCCACCGCGACGCCGCCTCGCAGCGCGAGGCGCTGCGGCGCGAGGCCGAGGCGCTGCACGAGGAAGAGGTCGCCCGCTGCCAGCAGATCGGCGGCCACGGCGCGGAGCTCCTGCGGGCCGGCGCGCAGGTGCTGACCCACTGCAATGCCGGCGCGCTCGCGACCGCGGGCTACGGCACGGCGCTCGGGGTGATCCGCTCGGCCCACCGGCGCGACCCCTCGCTGCACGTGTGGGTGGACGAGACCCGGCCCTTGAACCAGGGCGCCCGGCTGACGGCCTGGGAGCTGCGCGAAGAGGGCATCTCGGCGACGCTCCTGACCGATTCGGCGGCCGGCTGGCTGATGGCGCAGGGAAAGGTGGACGCAGTCATCACCGGCGCCGACCGCATCGCCCGAAACGGCGACGCGGCGAACAAGATCGGGACGTACGCGCTCAGCATCCTCGCCCGCGCCCACCACCTGCCGTTCTACGTGGCCGCGCCGACGTCGACCATCGATCCGGCGATCGCCACCGGGGAGGACATCCCCATCGAGCACCGCCGGCCGGACGAGCTCGGGGCCGCCGTGCCCGCGGGCTTCGGCGTCTACAACCCGGCGTTCGACGTCACCCCGGCCGCGAACATCAGCGCGATCATCACCGAGCACGGCGTGCGCAGGCCGCCCTACACCTTCGGCTAGGGATCAGGGCGGGGCAGGCGGGTAGGGTAGGCGGATGGGCGACGAGGGCTACCGTGAGCTGCATGCGACCCTGGCCGAGCACGGCCAGGAGGCCTTGCTCCGTTTCTGGGACGGCCTCGACGCCGGCGGCCGGGAGCGGCTCGAGCGCGATCTGCGTTCGCTCGACCTCGACCTGCTCGACCGCCTGATCGAGACGCTCGTGCGCGGCGACGAGGAGCCGGCCGACGTCGGGGGGATCGAGCCGGTCGAGCCCGACCCGGCGCCGTCGGCCGAGGCGATCGCCGAGGGCGAGGACGCGCTGGCCCGCGGGGCGGTGGCGGTCGTGATCGTCGCCGGCGGGCAGGGCACCCGGCTCGGCTTCGACGGGCCCAAGGGCTGCTACCCGATCGGCCCCGTGACCGACCGGTCGCTCTTCCAGATCCACTGCGAGAAGGTCGCCGCGCTGGGGCGCCTGTACGGCACGACTCCGCCGCTCTACGTGATGACGAGCGAGGACAACCACGCCGCCACGGAAGCCTTCCTGGCCGGGCACGACTGGTTCGGGCTCGAGCACCTGCGGCTCTTCCGCCAGGGCACGATGCCGGCGGTCGAGGCGGAGAGCGGCGCGGTGCTGCTCGCCGCCCCCGACCGCGTCGCGCTCAGCCCGGACGGCCACGGCGGCACGCTGCGCGCGCTCCTTCGCACCGGATGTCTCGACGACATGCGCGAGCGCGGGATCGAGACGATCTTCTACCTGCAGGTCGACAACCCCCTGATCGCGGTCGGCGACCCCGGCTTCGTGGGCGCGCACCGGCTGGCCGGGGCGGAGGTGTCGTCGAAGGTCGTGCGCAAGACCGACCCGGCCGAGAAGGTCGGCGTCGTGGCGGCGCGTGACGGCCGCCAGCTCGTGATCGAGTACTCCGACCTGCCCGACCGGCTGGCGGAGCAGCGCCGCCCCGACGGCGGGCTCGCCTTCGCCGCCGGGAGCATCGCCCTGCACATCTTCTCGCGCGACTTCGTCGACCGGGTTGCGGCCACCGCCGAGCTGCCCTTCCACCGGGCGCTGAAGCGGGTGCCGTACCTCGACGACGGCGGACGCCGCGTCGAGCCGGACGAGCCGAACGCCGTCAAGTTCGAGCAGTTCATCTTCGACACGCTGCCGCTCGCGCGCCGCTCGCTCGTCCTCGAGACGAGCCGTCAGGGCGAGTTCGAGCCGCTGAAGAACGCCGAGGGCCCGTCGTCACCCGAGACGGTGCGCCAGCGGCTGAGCGACGCCGCCGCCGAGGTGCTGGAGCGGGCCGGCGCAGCGGTCTCGCGACGGCCGGACGGCGGCGCCGCCGTGCCGATCGAGCTCGGCCCGCTGGTCGCCGCCGACCCCGCCGAGCTGGCCCGCCGGGTGCCCGCCGGCACGGTCGTCGACGCGCCGTTCACGCTCTCCTGACCGGACCGGCACGGCCTGTCACACACGTGTGACCCGCCCGGCCGTAGCGTCTCGAGGATGCGCCTGCTCGACCTGCTCCTGCCCGCCTGCTGCGCCCTGTGCGGTCGCGGCGGCGAGCCCGTCTGCGCGGCCTGCGTGCGGGCGCTGCCCCTGCTCGGCGGGCCGGCCTGCGCCCGCTGCGGCAAGCCCACCGTCGCGGCGGTGGCCGACTGCCGCGAGTGCCGCGGCCGCCGCCTCGGGTTCGAGGCGGCCGTGGCGGCCGTCGCCTTCGAGGGGCGCGGCCGCGACCTCGTGCTGCGGTTCAAGGACGGCGGCCTACGTGGCCTGGCGGCGACTGCCGCCGGCGTCGTCGCGACCGTCTGCCCGGCGCCGGAATGCGACGCGCTGACGTGGGTGCCGGGCGACCGCTGGCGCACGCTCCGGCGCGGCTACCACCCGGCCCGCGAGCTGGCGGTGGGGCTGGCCGACCGATGGGGCGTCCCGGCCCGGCCGCTGCTCGCCGCCGCGCCGATCCGGCGCCCGCAGCGCGGGCTCGACCACGTCGCCCGGCGGCGCAACGTGCGCGGGGCCTTCCACGCCGCCGGCGAGCTCGGCGGGGCGCGGATCGTCGTCGTCGACGACGTGTTCACGACGGGCGCGACGCTCTCGGCCTGCGCCGCCGCGCTGCGCAAGGGCGGCGCCCGGTCGGTGGCGGCGGTCACGCTCGCCCGCGTCGTGCGGATTTAGGTGAATCCGATTTCGAGCGGGTATGTTTCCGGCACTCCTCCGTCCAAAGGAGCCGCAGATGAACTTGCAGGTCAAGGGCCGCAACGTGGACGTGACCGATGCGCTGTTTGCGTATTCGGAGCGCAAGCTGGGCAGGCTTGCTCGGCATCTGTCCGACGAGAGCCGGTGCGAGCTCGAGCTCGCCGTGGAGCACAACCCGTCGATCAACGAGAAGCAGGTCGCCGAGGCGACCGTGTGGACGAAGGGGCCGGTGCTGCGGGCCCGGGAGTCGTCCACCGACATGTACGCGTCGATCGATCTGGTGGCCGACAAGCTCGAGCGCCAGGTGAAGCGCTACCGCAACAAGCGCACCCGCAAGGGCGCGCAGCACATCGCCAGCCACGTCGCGCCGCCGCCTGCCGAGGCGGCGCTGCCGGATGAGGAGGACGCGGTGATCGTCAAGTCGAAGCAGTTCAACATGAAGCCGATGCCTCCCGAGGAGGCGATGCTCCAGCTGGAGCTGATCGGCCATGACTTCTTCGTGTTCGTGAACGCCGACTCCGACGACGTCAACGTGATCTACAAGCGCCGCGACGGCAACTACGGCCTGATCGAGCCCTCGCGCGACGACGAGGGCTGATCCGGCCCGAGGTCAGGCGGGTTCGGCCGCCGCCTCGGCTGCGTCCGCCGCCGCTGCGCGGGCGTGCTTGCGGCTGGCGATGACGTATTTCACGCCTTCCATGGTGAGGAAGGCCGTGATGACGGCGATCAGGATGGGAGCGGTCTGCAGGACGCCGATCTGCGTCAGGAAGGCGGCCATCAGCACCATCGAGAACGGCGCCGCCGCCAGCGCCCCCGGAACGGCCGCGAGCATGCAGGTGAACGCCAGCCCGAGCGGCACGCCGGGGATGACGTGGTGGACGATGACCCCGGCGGTTCCGCCGATGAACAGCGACGGGAAGATGGGCCCGCCCACGAAGCCGCTGCCCTGGCTGACGCCGAAGGTGAGCATCTTCCCGATGAGCGCCGCGACGAGGAGGCCCAGGCCAAGGGTCCCGGCATGGTCCAGCTCGGTCTTCAGCTGGTCGCCGCCGCTGAACATGGTCAGCGGCAGCGCCACGCCGACGATCGCGAAGGTCACCCCGCCCAGCACCGACTTGCCGATGTCCGGGATCTTCAGCCGTCCGAACAGCCGCGCAGCCGCCAACGTGAACAGCGCGAGCGCGGTCACCACCACGGCAGCGAACAGGCCGAGGGGGACGGCCGCGAGGAGCTGCCAATCGTGGAACGTGTATCTCGGCATGTCGTACTCGTCCAGGAAGACGGCGCCGGCGATGACGAAGTAGATGGCGAACGACACGCTCGAAGAGACGATCTGGGCGGTCAGGGCCTTGCGGAACTTCTGGCCGCCCGGGCGGGCGACCTCCATGATCAGCATCACCACGATCACGGTGCTCGAGAACAGGCCCCCGTAGGCACCTGCGAAGCCGGCCAGGGTGTTCACCTGGCCGTCCTCTTTCGCGAGCCCTCGCCTCCCGGAGAGCCACCCTCCCATCCCACCGCCCATCGACCCCAGCGCCTTCTCCGGGCCGAGGCTGGCTCCGCCGATCAGCGACACCAGAGACACGGCCGTGAGCCCGGGCACGATCCGCCACTCGACCTCCTGGGTCTGCAGGTCGTCGAACAGCCCGGGCGTCTGCCACGGCAGGCTCGTCACGCGGCGCATCAATCCGACCCCGACACCCGCTGCCGCGCCGACCGCCACCCACCACCAGTGCCCGCCGAACCAGCCCGGCTCGGAATCGCTGTACCACTTGCCTCCGCCCGTGATCGCGCCCACGAAGATCAGGCCGGCAAACGCCCCGAACACTCCCAGCACCACGGCGTACGCCAGCAGCACCCAGAACCCCCGTTGCTGGGCGAGAGGCCGCGGGGTGTCCTGCTCGGGTGCTGCGATCACGCGGCGCCGTCCGCGGCGATACCCCACCGGCTCGTGAAGGCTTGGCCCGGATCGAGGGTGATGACCGCCTCGCGCGTGCAGAAGGCGTTGGGCGGGCACGTCATCGGCTCGACGGCGAGGCTGCGGCGGCGCTCCGCATCCGGCAGCGTGTCGCCGCTGAACACCATCAGGTAGGAGTGCGCCGCATCGACCCAGAGCACGACCGAGGCATGCCCGTCGGGATCGCGGAGCTCGGCGCGGGCGATCCCGTCGTCGTCCCGCTCCAGGTCGGTGAACGCATTGTCCAGCCGAACCGGCCCGATCGGCCGCGGCTGCCGGAAGTCGTACGCCGTGCCCTCGACCGGCTCCCTGCCGACCGGGATGCCGTGCGCATCGGAGTGGAGCACGGTGCGGGCGGGAACCTGGAGGATCGCCGTGTCGACCGTCGCCGTCCCGACGGTCAGGTAGGGGTGGGCCCCGCACCCGTACGGACAGGGCTCGGCCCCGACGTTCGTCGCCTTGGTCGACACCGCGAGGCCGGCGGCGTCGAGCTGGTACTCGACCCGCAGCGCGAGCGAGAACGGGTAGCCCGGCCGGGGATGGAGGAGGTGCTCGAACACGACCGAATCGGGCTCGGCCCGGACGAGCATCCACTCCGCCCAGCGTGTCAGTCCGTGGATCGCGTTTCCCGCCTCGGGCTCGTTCAGCGGGAGCTGGTGGCCGCGGCCACCGAACTCGTAGCGGCCGCCCTGCACGCGGTTCGGGAAGGGGATCAGGAGCTGGCCGCGGCCGCCGGGGCTCATCTCGTCCGCCCCGTATCCGGCGACGACGTCCCGGCCCCCGGCCGAGTGCGCGCGCAGCCCCGCGCCGACCGAGGTGACGACGGCGCGCCGGTCGCCGCATGTGAGCTCGATCTGGGTCCCCGACGGGGCGAGGGGTCGTGCCTCGAGGGCCACCGGCGGCGCGTCCGTGTCAGCCCATCCGCGCGAGCAGGTGGTCGCCGACGCGCAGCGAGTTGGCCATCGCCGTGAGCGCCGGGTTCACGGCCCCGATGCTGGGGAAGACGCTCGTGTCGACGACGTAGAGGTTGTCGAGCTCGTGCGCGCGGCAGTCGCGGTTCACGGCCGACGTGGCCGGTTCGTCCCCGCAGCGGCACGTGCCCGCCTGGTGCGCCACCCCCGCCACCGGGATCTCGTTCTTCATGTACGCGAACCGGTGGAGCAGGTGGTCTGAGTGCATGTTCAGGTGCCCCAGCATCGACCGCAGCTTGCCGTAGAGCTCCTGCTTGGGCACGTCGTTGGTCGGCGTGTAGCGCAGGGTGACCCGGCCGTCGCCGTCGACCGTGACGCGGTTCTCCGCCCGCGGCAGGTCCTCGGTCGAGAGCCAGAAGTCGATCGCGTGCCTGGCGACCCGCTCGAGCGTCCATTCGGGCGCCAGCCGCGTCTCGCCCGGCTTCTCGCCCCGGTACATGGGTGCCTGCGACTTGCCGACCATCTGGATGTTGCCGAGCGGGTAGTCGTGGTCGTCGCTGCCGAAGTAGAAGTCGTTCAGCCCGAGGGTCTTCTGGAAGACCGTCGGGTTCTCCTCGCGGGAGAGGGCGAGCACCGCCTGGCTGTTGTGGAACATGTAGTTGCGGCCGACCTGGTCGGATCCGTTGGCGAGGCCTTTGGGATGGCGGTCGTTCGCGGAGGTGAGCAGCAGCTTGGCCGTGTTCGCCGCGCCGCACGCGAGCACGATCAGGTCGCCCCGGTACCGGTCGGACGAGCCGTTCTGCTGCACGACCACCTCGGTCGCGACGGTTCCGGAGTCGTTCGTCTCGATCTTCGTCGCCATCGCGTTCGTGAGCAGGGTGACGTTCGGGTGCTCGAGCGCGGGCCGCATGCCGAGCACCTCGGCGTCGGACTTGCCGTGGACCGCGCACGGGAACCCGTCGCAGTTCTGGCAGCGGACACAGGCGCTGTGTGGCATGTCCGCCTGGTTCAGGCGGACGCCGCACGGTGCGTGGAACGGGTGGTACCCGGCCTTGGCAAGGTCGTCCGAGAGCGCCTGGATGCGCGGTTCGTGGGTGACCGCGGGGAAGGGGTACGGGGCGCTCGCGGGCGGCTCGGTGGGGTCCTCGCCGCGGGCGCCGTGCACCTCGTACATCGTCTCCGCCATGGTGTAGTACGGCTCGATCTCGTCGTAGGAGATCGGCCATGCCGGCGAGATGCCGTCGTGATGCTTGAGCTCGCCGAAGTCCTCGCTGCGGAGCCGGTAGAGCGCGGCGCCGTACAGCTTGGTCGCGCCGCCGACGAAGTAGTGGATCTGGGGCTGGAACGGCTTCCCGTTGCCGTCGTACCAGGTGTCGGCCGAGACGTAGCGGTTGTCGACGAACACGTCCTGGGCCAGCCAGTTCTGCGGCTCGCGCGGCAGCCAGTCGCCGCGCTCGAGCACCAGGACGCGCTTGCCCGAAGGCGCCAGGTGGCGGGCGAGCGTCCCGCCGCCCGCGCCGGTGCCGATGATGATGACGTCGTAGTTCTCCATGGGGCCCCCTTCCTACGCCGTCACCCATGGGTGGTGCCACGCGCCGTGGCCGGCGACGAGCTCATCGGCCGCGGCGGGGCCCCACGAGCCCGGCGCGTACGGGTGCACCGGGGGTGGCGAGTCCAGCAAGCGCCCCATGATCCGCCAGGTCTGCTCGACGCCGTCCTGGCGCGTGAAGCGGCTGCTCTCGCCCTGCATGGCGGCGTTCAGAAGCACCTCGTAGGGCGTCGGCCCCTCGCCGCCCTCCTGCGCGAACTCCATGTCGAGCGTGATCGCCTCGGGCTCGGGGGCATCCGCACGGTGGGCGTCGAGGGTGAACCGGACGCCCGTGCTCGGGTCGAGCTTGATCACCAGCTGATCCGGTTCCGGGTGGCGCCCGTCCGTCATGTGGAAGCCGAGCTTGGGCGGGTGCTTGAAGACGAGCCGCATCTCGGTCAGCGTGTGCGGCAGGAGCTTGCCCGTGCGGATGAAGAACGGCACGCCGGCGAAGCGCCAGTTCTCGATGTCCAGCCGCAGCGCGGCATAGGTCTCGGTGGTCGAGTCGGGGGCGACGCCGTCGATCTTCCGGTAGCCGTCGTACTGGCCGCGCACGTAGTCGGCCGGGTCGGCCGTCGCGATGGCGCGGTACAGGTTCAGCTTGGCGCCCTGGAGCGTCTCCGGATCGCCCCCGGCGGGTGCCTCCATGGCGGACGCGGCGACCACCTGCATCAGGTGGTTGACGACGACGTCGCGGAGCGCCCCGACCGGATCGTAGAAGTGGCCACGGTCCTCGACGCCGAAGTCCTCGGCCATCGTGATCTGGACGCACTCGAGGTAGTTGCGGTTCCAGAGCGGCTCGAGCATCGTGTTTCCGAACCGCAGGTAGAGCAGCTCCTCGAGCCCCATCTTGCCGAGGAAGTGGTCGATGCGGTAGAGCTGGGATTCGAGCACGTACTGGTGCAGCTCGGCGGCGAGCTCCCGCGCCGACTCGAGGTCGTGGCCGAACGGCTTCTCGACCACGATCCGCGCTGTCTTCGTGAGACCGGCCGCACTCAGTCCCTCCACGACGGTGCCGAACAGGAACGGCGGGATCTCCAGGTAGAAGACCGGCAGCTCGGCGCCCTTGATGGCGTCGCCGACCCGGTCGAAGGTGGCCGAGTCGTCGAACGATCCCTGGACGTACGAGAGCCGCGCGGCCAGGCGGTCGAACACCTTGGGGTCCAGCTGCTCGCCCGTCCCCACGATCGAGTCGCGTGCGCGCTGGCGCAGCTGGTCGTCGGACCAGTCGTCGATCGCGACGCCGATGATCGACGTGTTGAGCAACCCGCGCCGCTCCAGCCGGTACAGCGACCTGAACGTCATCACCTTCGCCAGGTCGCCGGTGATGCCGAAGATGACGAGGACGTCGGCCGGCTGCGGCTTCGTCGCCGCCGTCCGGCTCGTCCTGGGTCGTGTCGCCGTGGTGCTCATCCGGTGCTCCTCAGGTCAGGTTCAGGTCGGAACGCTGATGCGGGCCGAGCGCTCGTGCGTGAAGCCGGCCCATGTCCAGTCGACGACGGCCTTCGCGCGGTCCTCGCCGGTCGAGAGCAGGGCGAGGTGCACCGCACCCCATGCGAGCGCGGCGGACTTCCCCTTGATCGTCTTTCCGCGCCGCAGCTGGATCACGGCGGCGCCGCGGCCGATCGTGGCCATCGTGCCCTTGTCGTGGTATCGGAAGGGGTGCGTCTGCCGTCCGGCCAGCAACCGGGCGATGTTCTCGCCCGCCTGCTCGCCCGCCTGCAGCGCGACCGACCCGAGCTGGGGCAGCACCTCGCCCGTCTCGGCGTCGATGATCCAGGCCGCGTCGCCGACGGCGAAGATCTCGGGGTGCTCGGGGACCCGAAGGTCCGGCCCGACGCCGATGCGATTGCCCTTCTGCAGGTCGACGCCGAGCGACCCCAGGATGGGGTTTCCCTGCAACCCGGCGCCCCAGACGAGCGTGTGTGCCGGCATCGACTTCCCCGACTTCAGCGTGACCCGGGTGGGCTCGACGGAGGCGACGATCTCGCCGAGGGCAACCTCCACGTCGCGCTTGGCGAGGGCCTTCTCGGTGTACGTGCGGATGTCCGGCTTGAACATCGAGAAGAGCACCGGCCCCGCCTCGACCAGCGTCAGGTGGGCGGCTTCCTGGGGGATGCCGCGGTAGTCGTCGGCGAAGTTCGAGTGGTACAGCTCCGCCAGGGCGCCGGCGGACTCGACGCCCGTTGGCCCGCCGCCCACGATCACGATGTTGAGCGCGCCGTCGTCGATCAGTCCCGGGTCGCGGTCGGCGGCCTCCCATCTGCGCAGGATGTGCTCCTTCAGACGCACCGCGTCCGCGAGGGTGTAGAGCGGGAACGCGTGCTCCGCCGCGCCCGCGACGCCGAAGAAGTTGACCTGGGCCCCGAGTCCGAGGACGAGATGGTCGTAGCGGATCGGCGTCATTTCCTCGAACCGCACCTCGCGCGTCTCGGGATCGATCGCCGTCACCGTCGCCTGGTGGACGGCGGCGTTCGACTGGTCGTGGAACAGGTCGCGGAGCGGATGCCCGACCGATGCGGGCTCGAGCAGGTCGGTCGCGACCTGGTACAGCAACGGCTGAAACGTGTGGTAGTCGTTGCGGTCGACCAGGACGACGTCGACGTCCGCGTCTTTCAGCTTGCGCGCTGCACCGATCCCTGCGAAGCCGCCGCCGAGGATCAGGACACGCCGCCGATGCCCCTGGGCGTGATCAGTATCGGCCAAGTTTTCCCCCCGGCTCCCACGCTAGCCAGCGTCCGGTTCCGGCCGTCATCCCATGTGGACGATCCCCGCCGGTCGCCCCGTTTCTGGGCGGATTCATCGCGTTCGCGGTGATCCTGCTGGGCGTCGGGTGGGTGTTCGACCGCCGCCGCGCCCGCCGCGATCCGCTCGCCTGATCGTCCCGGCATCGAGCTCGAGGATCTCGTCCATCGCCGCGAGCCCCTCCGCGCGGTGGGTGATGAGGAGCACGGCGCGGTCGCCGGCCGCCGCGAGCACGTCGCGGACGAGCGCCTCGGCCGTCGGGCGGTCGAGGTGCGCGGTCGGCTCGTCGAGGACGAGCACCGGGGCCCGGGTGAGCAGGGCGCGGGCGACGCCGACCCGCTGCCGCTGACCGCCGGAGAGCTCGCGGCCCTCCTCGCCCACGGGCGTGTGCCAGCCCTCCGGCAGCGATCGCACCCACTCGAGCGCGCCGGCCAGGCGGAGCGCCGTCTCGATCTCGCCGTCGCCTGCGTCCGGCCGGGCCAGGCGGACGTTCTCGAGGATGCTGGCCGAGAACATGTGAGCGTCCTGACCCGCGACGGCGATCACGCGGCGGACGTCCTCCTGGCGGTACTCGCGCAGGTCGCGGCCGGCGAGCGTCACCCGGCCGCGCTCCGGATCGAGGAAGCGGATGAGCAGGTTCGCCACGGTGGTCTTGCCCGCGCCGCTCGGGCCGACGAGGGCAACCCGCCGGCCCGGCTCGAGCACGAGGCCGGCATCGACGAGCACCGGCCGCTCGCCTCGCCGGTATCGAGCCGAGACGCCCTCGAGTGCGACCGTGACCGGCCCGCTCGGGAGCGGCGCGGGGTCGCCCGGGTCGGTGACTGCCGGCTCGGCGTCGGTGAGGTCGAGCAGGCGCCGGCCGGCGGCCACCGTCGCGACCAGCTCCCGGGCGGCGTTCGGGAGCGGCTGGACGGCCTCGAAGGAGGCGAGCGCGAGCAGGCCGAGCATGCCGATCGAGATGCGGTCGAGCCGTCCGGCGTCGTGCGCGGCGGCGCTGACCGCGACCACGCCCGCCACGGTCGCGCCGGTCACGACCAGGCAGAGGCCGTTGCCGAGGCCGTCGGCGAGCGCAGCCCTGCGGGTGAGGCGGACGAGCCGCCGGTCGCGCTCGCGTATGCCGTCGAACCGGTCCTGCGCCCGCCCGTTCGCCACCAGCTCGGGCGCGCCGCGCATGAGCTCGACGAGGTCGGCGGTCAGATCGGCCCCCGCCCGGGCCTGCCTGCGGCTGCCGGCCCGACCGATCCCTGCGGCCGCGAGCGGGACGACGGTGGCGGCCGCGAGGAGCCCGCAGGCGAGGACGAGCCCCGCCGCGGGGAGCACGAGCGCCGCGACGACGACCGCCGCCGTGCCGGCGGCGAGTGCGACGAGCGGCGGGCCGAGGCCACGCAGGTAGAGCCCCTGGAGGGCGTCCACGTCGGCGACCATGCGCGCGAGCAGGTCACCGTCGCGGTACTCCTCGAGCCCGGCGGGCGCGAGCGGCTCGATCCGCTCGTAGGCGTGCACGCGGGCCTGGCCGAGCGCCCGCAGGGCGAGGTCGTGGCTCAGGAGCCGGTCGAGATACCGCGCCACGGGCCGCGTCAGCCCGAAGGCGCGCACGCCGACGATCGCGACGGTCAGCGACAGGATGGGCGGCTGCTCGGCTGCGCGCGAGATCAGGTACCCGGCCGTCGCCATCAGGCCGACGCCGAGCAGGACGGTCACGGCGCCGAGCGCCACCGCCCCGGCGACGATCATCGGGGGCGCAGCCGCGAAGCGCGTCAGCCTGCCGACGGCGAGCGTCATGCGACCGCGCTCCGCGGCAGCTCGGTGGCCCGTCCCCGCTCGAGGACGACGACCCGGTCGGCGGGGCCGACGACGCCGGCGTGGTGGGCGATCACGAGCACCGTCCGCCCATGGCGCAACCGCTCGACCGCGGCGGCGACGATCGCCGCGCTGCGCTTGTCGAGGTCGGCGGTCGGCTCGTCGAGGATCACGAGCGGCGCATCGCGCAGGAAGGCCCGCGCGAGCGCGATCCGGCGCCGCTCGCCGGCGGAGAGCTGACGCCCGCCGTCGCCGAGCAGCGTCGCGTAGCCCTCCGGCAGGCCGCGCACGAACCCGTCGGCGCCAGCCCGAGCCGCCGCCGCATGGACGCGGTCGGCGGTCGCGTCCGGCGCGCCGAGCCGGATGTTGTCCGCCACGGTCGCCCGGAACATCGTCGGCCGCTGCGGCACCCACGCGGTCGACGCTCGCCATGCGGCCAGGTCGCAGCCGCCCAGGTCGAACCCGCCGACCGTCACCTGTCCCGCCGTCGGCTCGGCGAAGCCCAGCAGCAGGCTTGCGATCGTGCTCTTGCCCGCGCCGCTCGGCCCCACCAGCGCAACGGTCTCCCCCGGCCGCAGCTCGAGGTCGACCCCGTCGAGGACGCGCCCCGGCCGGGCCGGGTAGGAGAACGTCACGCCCGCCAGCCGCACCGCCGCGACCGCCGGCGACGGTGCGGCCCGGCTGCCCCCGGCGACGGCGCCCGCCGGCGCGTCGAGCAGCGCCAGGATCCGCTCCGCTGCGGCAAGCCCGTCGGCGGAGGCGTGGAACTGCGCTCCGAGCCGGCGCAGCGGCAGATACAGCTCAGGCGCGATCACGAGCACCGTCAGCCCCGCCTCCAGGCCGATTCCGCCGTCCACCAGCCGCACGCCCACCGTGACCGCGACCAGCGCGACGCCGAGCGTCGCGGCCAGCTCGAGCACCGATCCCGAGAGGAAGCTCAGCCGCAGGGTGGCCATCGTCGCCCGCCGGTAGCGGTCGCCGACCTCGGCCAGCGCGGCGGCCTGTGTCCGGGAACGGTTGAACGCGCGCAGCGTCGAGAGGCCGCGGACGACGTCCAGGAAGTGCGTGGAAAGCCCGCGCAGCTCGGCCCAGCGGGCCCGGCTGCGCTCCGCGGCGTAGCGGCCGATCAGCCACATGAAGACCGGCACGAGCGGGACGGTCGCGGCCATCAGGAGCGCCGACTCCGGATCGATCACGGCCGCCCAGACGAGGACGGCGGGCGGGACGATGCATGCCAGCGCCAGCTGCGGCAGGTAGCTGCCGAAGTACGCGGCCAGGCCGTCGACGCCCTGCACGGCGGCGGCCGCGATCTCGCCTCCCTCGGCGCCGTCGAGGGCGGCGGGATGGCTGCGCAGGCGGTGATCGACGAGCGCCAGCCGCAGGTCGGAGAGCGTCCCGGCCGCGGCCCGGCTGCCGGCCACCTCGAAGGCCCAGGCGATCCCTCCCCGGGCGACGAACACGAGCCCGAGGAGCACCAGCGACGGGGCGATCGCCGAGAGCGACGCGCCGGCGAACGCCCGCGCGACGGCGTGGGCGAGGAGGGTCGCCCCGGCCAGCACGAGCAGCGCCATGGCCAGGCCGAGCGCCACGTCGAGCACGAGGAGCGTGCGGGCGGCGCGTGCGCGGGCGAGGAGCCGGGTGTCGAGCGGGCGCACGCGCTCAGCCGGCCTGCGGCTCGCCCGGCCGCTCCGCCGGCGCGGGGCCCGCGCCGCCGCCGAGCCGGGCCCGGAGCACGTGGTACGTCCACCCCTGGTAGAGCAGGATGACCGGGGTGAAGATGACCGCGACGACGGTGATCACCTCGAGCGCGTAGTGCCCGGACGCGGCGTTCGAGATCGTCAGGCTGTTGCCGAACGACGGGTCGGAGACGAGCACGCGGGGATAGAGGCCCGTGAAGATCGTGGCGACGACGCCGATCGCCGCCAGGGCCGTCGAGGCGAACGCCCAGGCCGGCCGCCCGCGGGCGGTCAGCACGGCGGCGGCGATCACGAGTACGCCGGTGATGACGGCGGGAATTGCGACCGGCAGTGCGGCCCGCTGGTTGTTCTGGTGCGCGACGACGACCGTCCAGGCGACCCCGCCGGCGGCGAGCACGGCGGCGAGCGGCGCCAGCCGGCGCGCCGTCGCCGCCGCCCGCCGGCGCAGGGCGCCGCTGGTTCGCAGGGTCAGGTAGGTCGCCCCGTGCAGGGCGAAGAGGGCCACCACGGCCACGCCCATGAAGACGGTGTAGGGCGAGAACAGATCGACGATCCCGCCCGTGAAGACGTGCGAGGAGTCGAGCGGGACGCCCTGGACGAGGTTGGCCAGCGTCAGCGCCCACAGGAACGACGCCCCGAAGCTGCCGATGCTGTTCGCGCACAGCCAGGTCACGCGCCAGCGCTCGCCATCGTGGCGTTCGCGCCAGTCGAAGGACACCACCCGGACGATGAGCAGCACGAGGATCGCGAGCAGCGCGACGTAGAACCCCGAGAAGAGGGTCGCATACCACGCCGGGAAGGCCGCGAACGTCGCCCCCGCTGCGACCACGAGCCAGACCTCGTTGCCGTCCCAGACCGGGCCGATCGACTGGAACATGAGGCCCCGCTCGCGCTCGTCCCGGGGCAGGAACGGCAAGAGCATGCCGACGCCGAAGTCGAAGCCCTCGAGCACGAAGTAGCCGCTCCAGAGGACGCCGATCAGGACGAACCAGAACTCCTCGAGGCTCACGCTAGCCGCCTCCCGTGGGGACGCTCGGCTGGGGCATGTCCGCGACCGGCGGGGCGACGCCGGGGAGCTCTCCGGCCGGGGGTGGATCGAGCCGGG
This sequence comes from Gaiellales bacterium, assembly GCA_036273515.1. Classification (GTDB taxonomy): domain Bacteria; phylum Actinomycetota; class Thermoleophilia; order Gaiellales; family JAICJC01; genus JAICJC01. The sequence continues at coordinate 25,727 of DASUHM010000008.1, read as the reverse complement.
CGTAGCGGCGCATCAGCACGAAGTCGACGATGCCGAGGACGGTGTAGAGCGCGAGGAAGACGGCCAGGCTGGCCGCGATGGTGCTCGTGCCGAGGCCGGTCGACACGGCTGCGGAGGTCTTCAGGAGGCCCTGCACGATCCAGGGCTGGCGGCCCATCTCGGTCAGGATCCAGCCCGCGGTCGCTGCGATGTAGGGAAAGGCGATGGCGACCACCCCGATCCACAGGAACCAGCGCGTCTTCTCGAGCGTGCGGCGGCGGTACAGCCACGCTCCGATGGCCGCGATCAGGAACATGGCGACCCCGAGCATCGCCATCACGCGCATCGACCAGTACATCAGCCGGACGTCCGGCTCGTAGTTGCCGCGCCCGAACGAGCGCCGCTCCTGGTGCTGGAGCTGGTTCAGCCCGTCCACCTTGCCGTCGAACGAGCCGGTGGCCATCCAGGACAGGAGCCTGGGGATGGTGATCGCGAAGCGGGGGGTGGGGTCCTGCGCCGAGAACCCGCCGATCTGGAACAGGGAGAAGCCGCACGGCTGGCAGGTGTTCCACTGCGCCTCAGACGCGGCGATCTTCATCCCCTGGGCCGACGTGACGGCCTCGCCGAAGCGGTTGCCGACGGACAGCTGCACCAGCGTCGCCGGCACGGCGACGATCAGCGCCAGCTTGGCCGCCCGCCGGAAGAGCCCGACGTTGCGGCCGCGCAGCATGTGCCAGCAGGCGATCCCGAACATCGCCATCGAGCCGAAGATGAGACCCGCCAGGATGACGTGGATCCAGGCGATGACGGCGAACTCGTTCGAGAGCAGCGCCCACACGCTCGTGAGCTCGGCCTTGCCGTCCACCACGGTGTAGCCGACCGGGTGCTGCATCCACGAGTTCGCGACCAGGATCATGTACGCGGACAGCCAGGTGGCGAGCGCCGCGATCCAGATCGTCGCGAGGTGCAGCCGCGGCGACAGCTGGCCCCAGCCGAAGATCCACAGGCCCAGGAACGTGGCCTCGAGCATGAACGCCGCCAGGCCCTCGATCGCGAGCGGCGCGCCGAACACGCCCCCGACGTAGTTCGAGTACACCGACCAGCTCATCCCGAACTGGAACTCCTGCACGAGGCCGGTCGCCACGCCGATCGCGAAGTTGATCAGAAGCAGCGTCCCGAAGAAGCGCGTCAGGCGCAGCCAGTCGTCGTCGCCGGTGCGCCGCCAGAGCGTCTGCATCACCGCGACCAGCGGCGCCAGCCCGAGCGTCAGCGGGACGAACAGGAAGTGGTAGAGCGACGTGGTCGCGAACTGGATCCGCGCCAGGTCGACCGTGCTCACGGCGACCGGAATCACCGCCGCGCACCCCTCCGGTTGCTCCGTCCACGCATCTCGAGTGAGACCCCCCGTCCGGCTCGAGCGTCGGTCCGGATGAATGCCACCGCTCGCCCGGCGGCCCGTCCCCCGGATGGGGTGAATCGCGCCGTCCCCGGGTTTGCGGCGTTTCATGCGCTCGGGATGACGACGGGCGGCCGAGCGCGGGCGGAGCATCCTGCCGACCGTGGCCGGCGGGTGCGCGGCCGGAAAGGAGCCGCATCATGAGCATCAACCGCTTTCCGTGGCAGGACGACATCCTGCGCGGCCTGCACAAGGGCGACGCCGCGTCGATCGACGAGCTGGCGGACGTCGTCACGGCCAGGGGCGACGAGCCGGACACGCTCAAGGAGCAGATCGCCGAGAACGTCGACCACCTCGTGCATCTCGGCCTGGCGGAGTACGCCGACGGCGGCCGCGGGCCGAGCCCGAGCACGCCCGACAGCGAGCTGTTCCAGCGGGAGGTGCGGCTGACGCCGAGCGGCGTCGAGGCCGCGGCTTCGCTGCCCTGACGGGCCGCGGGGGAGGACGGCCGGGCGCCCTCCGGGGCGCGCGTGCCCGTTCGGTACCATCCCTCGGGATGAGCGTCTTCCAGAAGATCCTCCGGGCTGGCGAGGGCCGGACACTCAAGCGCATGCAGGACCGCGTCCGCGAGATCAACGATCTCGAGCCCGCGGTCGAAGCGTTGTCCGACGACGAGCTGCGCGCGAAGACCGAGGAGTTCCGCAACCGGTTCGAGGACGGCGAGGAGCTGGACGAGCTCCTGCCCGAGGCGTTCGCCTGCGTCCGCGAGGCGGCCAAGCGGACGCTCGGCATGCGCCACTTCGACGTCCAGCTGATCGGCGGCATGGTGCTGCACGAGGGCCGCATCGCCGAGATGAAGACCGGCGAGGGCAAGACGCTCGTGGCCACCCTGCCGCTCTACCTGAACGCAATCAGCGGGGTGAACGTCAACCTGGTCACGGTGAACGACTACCTGGCCAAGCGCGACGCGGAGTGGATGCGGCCGGTCTACGAGACGCTCGGCGTGACCGTCGGCGTGATCCAGTCGAACATGCCGGACGACTGGGAGCAGACTAACCGCCGCGCCGCCTACGCCTGCGACATCACCTACGGCACGAACTCCGAGTTCGGCTTCGACTACCTGCGCGACAACATGGCGGTCGAGCTGGCCCAGACCGTGCAGCGGGGGCACTGGTTCGCGATCGTCGACGAGGTCGACTCGATCCTGATCGACGAGGCGCGCACGCCGCTCATCATCTCCGGCCAGCCCGAGCAGGCGGCCGAGACCTACTACTCGTTCGCTCGCGTCGTCCGCGACCTGCAGCTCGGCGACGACTACGAGGTCGACGAGAAGTTTCAGCAGGCGGCCCCGACCGAGGAGGGCGTCACCAAGGTCGAGCGCGCGCTCAAGATCGAGAACCTGTACGCGCCCGAGAATGGCCAGCTGGTGAATCACCTGATCCAGGCGATCAAGGCCAAGGAGCTCTACAAGCGCGACGACGAGTACGTGGTCGTCGACGGCGAGGTCAAGATCGTCGACGAGTTCACGGGCCGCATCATGGAGGGCCGGCGCTGGTCGGAGGGCCTGCACCAGGCCGTCGAGGCCAAGGAGAACGTGAAGATCCAGGAGGAGAACGTGACCGTCGCCACGGTCACGATCCAGAACTACTTCCGGATGTACAAGAAGCTCTCCGGCATGACGGGCACGGCGCTCACCGAGGCGAACGAGTTCCATGACATCTACAAGCTCGAGGTCGTGCCGATCCCGACTCACCGGCCGATGGTGCGGATGGACCAGAACGACCAGATCTACCGCACCAAGGACGAGAAGTTCGCCGCCGTCGTGGAGGACATCGTCGACCGCCACGCGACCGGTCAGCCGGTGCTGGTGGGCACGATCTCGGTCGAGGTCTCCGAGCACCTCTCGACGCTGCTCGGGCGGCGCGGGATCCCGCACGAGGTGCTGAACGCGAAGAACCACGAGCGCGAGGCGCTGATCATCGAGAACGCGGGCGTTCCGGGCGCGGTCACGATCGCGACCAACATGGCCGGCCGCGGCGTCGACATCAAGCTCGGGCAGGGCGTCCCCGACCTGGGCGGCCTCTACGTGCTCGGCACCGAGCGGCACGAGTCGCGCCGGATCGACAACCAGCTGCGTGGCCGCTCCGGCCGCCAGGGCGACCCGGGCGAGTCGCGCTTCTACCTCTCCGCGCAGGACGAAGTCATCCGCCTGTTCGCCGGCGAGCGCATCTACAAGATCCTCGACTCCCGCTTCGGGCCGCCGGACGGCGAGCCCATCGAGGCCAAGATGCTGACGAGCCGCATCGAGGGCGCGCAGAAGAAGGTCGAGGAGTTCCACTTCGTCAACCGCAAGAACGTCGTCAAGTACGACGACGTCCTGAACGAGCAGCGCGAGCAGGTGTACGCCACCCGGCGCGAGATCCTCGAGGGCGAAGACCTCCACGAGATGGTCGTGGGCTGGTTCGAGGACGTGGTCGAGGCGGCCGTCGACGCCCACACCGGCGGCGGCGGGTTCGCGGAGGACTGGGACTGGGAGGGCATGTGGGTCTCGCTCCAGTCGATCTATCCGATCCGCGTCGACCTGGCCTCGATCGACCGCGAGCACATCACCCGCGAGGAGCTGCTCGACCGCATCTTCGACGACGCCATCTCGTCTTACGAGGGGCGCGAGAAGGAGTGGGGCGAGGAGCTGACCCGGAACCTCGAGCGCTGGGTCGTCCTGCAGGTGCTCGACGTGCGCTGGCGCGAGCACCTGGACAACATGGATTACATGCGCCAGGGCATCGGCCTGCGGGGCTACGCCCAGAAGGACCCGCTGGTCGAGTACCGGGCCGAGGGCGCGGCGATGTTCAACGAGATGGACTTCCTGGTGAAGCAGGAGACCGTCCGGGCGCTGATGCACGTCGAGGTCGCCATCGAGGATGAGGCCCAGTACGACCATTCGCCCCAGAACACCACCCGCCAGTACTCCTACGAGCACGACCAGGCCGCGACGCTCGAGGCGCTGGCCGCCGCGGGCGCGCGGGACGGCGAGATGCTGGAGGAGGTCGACGGCTTCCCGGTCGTCGAGCAGCGCCACGTCGACCCCGACCGCGACGTCGGCCGCAACGACCCGTGCTGGTGCGGCTCGGGCAAGAAGTTCAAGAAGTGCCATGGCGCATAACGGCCACGCGCCCGAGCCGCGCTCGCTGGACGACCTGCGCGCGGCGGTCGAGGAGATCAGAGCCCAGCTGCACTGGGTTCGTGATTACCTTTGACCCGGATTCGCTGAGCGCGCGCAAGGCCGAGCTCGAGAGCGAGACCGTGCAGCCCGGGTTCTGGGACGACCAGCGGCGGGCGGCCCGCACCTCGTCCGAGCTGGCCAGGACGCAGCGCAACCTTGACATGTTCGAGCGCCTGGAGTCCGAGACGCGCGAGCTCGACGGGATGCTCGAGATGGCCGCGGACGATCCCGACTGGAAGGCCGAGCTCGAGGGGTCGCTGGCGGCGCTCGAAGGCGATCTGGGCCGGCTCCAGGAGGAGGCCCTGTTCACGGGCGAGTACGACACCGGCCCGGCCGTCGTCGGCGTGCACGCGGGCGCCGGCGGCACGGACAGCCAGGACTGGGCCGAGATGCTGCTGCGCATGTACCTGCGCTGGGCGGAGGCGCGCGGCTTCAAGGCCGAGCTGCTCGAGGCGACGCCGGGGGAGGAGGCGGGCCTGAAGAGCGCCACCTTCACGCTGACCGGCGACAACGCCTACGGCATCATGCAGGCCGAGAAGGGCGTCCACCGGCTGGTGCGGCTCTCGCCGTTCGACTCGGCCCACCGCCGCCACACGAGCTTCGCCCAGGTCGAGGTGTCGCCCTTCGTCGACGACGACGTCGACGTCGAGATCGACGAGGCCGACCTGCGCATCGACACGTATCGCTCGCAGGGCGCCGGCGGCCAGCACGTCAACAAGACCGACTCGGCCGTGCGGCTGACGCACATCCCGACGGGGATCGTCGTCCAGTGTCAGAACGAGCGCTCGCAGCTCCAGAACAAGGCCCAGGCGATGCGGATCCTGAAGTCGCGGCTGCTCGAGCGGGAGCACGAGGAGCGCGAGGCGGCGCTCGCCAAGGAGCGCGGGGAGGCCCAGGACATCTCCTTCGGGAGCCAGATCCGGTCGTACGTCCTGCACCCGTACACGATGGTGAACGACCACCGCACGAACGTGAAGGTCGGGAACGCCCAGGGCGTCCTCGACGGAGACCTCGACGAGCTCATCCGGGCCGAGCTCCTGCGCCGCGCAGCGGTTGCACCGAAAGGGGTCTGACCCCTTTTGGTGCGGGCAGGACGCGTGGATGGATTTGGCAAACGCTGGGAACGCGCGACCTCCCGTTTGCACCTGTCCGGCCGCACCGGTACCCTGGTGACGCACCAATCGCCTGCCTGGGCGATCCGAAGCCGCCCATGAACAACGAGATCCGAGTTCACCAGGCCGTCTCCGACGTGCCGCCGCCGGCGTTCGAGACGGCCGTGGCGCCGCCGCCGCCCGACGCGCCCCGCGCGTCGGCCCAGGCGATGATCATCTTCGACGGCGTGACCAAGTCGTACGGGCCCAGCGTGATCGGCCTGGACGACGTCTCGCTGCAGATCGACAAGGGCGAGTTCGTGTTCCTGGTGGGCCCGTCCGGTTCGGGCAAGTCGACGTTCATCAAGCTCCTCCTGAAGGAGCTCGACGTCTCCACGGGGAACCTGATCGTCGGCGGGCGCTCGCTGCCGAAGCTGAAGCGCTCCCGCATCCCCATCCTGCGCCGCAACATCGGCTGCGTGTTCCAGGACTTCAAGCTCCTGCCGAACCGCACCGTCTACCAGAACGTCGCCTACGCCCTGCAGGTGCAGGGCAAGTCGCGGGCCGAGATCCGCAAGAAGGTGCCGGACATCATCGGACTCGTCGGCCTCGCCGACAAGGGCGACCGCTACCCGCACGAGCTCTCCGGCGGCGAGCAGCAGCGCGTCTCGGTGGCGCGCGCGTTCGTGAACCACCCGCCGCTCCTGATCGCCGACGAGCCCACCGGGAACCTCGACCCGGACACGTCGGTCGGCATCATGCAGCTGCTCTACCGGATCAACCGGGCCGGCACCACCGTCGTGATGGCGACCCACGACCGCGAGATGGTCGACAAGATGCGCCGGCGCGTGATCCAGCTCGAGGGCGGCCGGGTCGTCCGCGACGATCGCCGCGGCGGCTACGAACGGTGAGGTGGCGGTTCTTCTTCTGGGAGGCGCTGGCCTCCATCCGGTCGAATGCGGCGACCACCGTCGCGGCGACCGTGACCGTCCTGATCGTCACCTTCCTGCTCGGGATCTTCGTCACCACCGCGTGGTGGGTCTACCACTACGCGGTCGGCGTCCGCAACGAGGTCACGGTGAAGCTCTACCTGCCCGACTCGTACGCGACCAACGCGACCCAGCGCGGCGCCGTCTACAACCAGGTGAAGACCCTGCCCTACGTGAAGTCGTTCGAGTACGTGTCGCCCGAGGAGGCGCTGAAGCAGATGTCGCCGTCCGCGCGCGACGCCATCAGGTCGCTCCCGTCGAACCCGCTTCCGCCCGCCTTCTACGTGAAGCTGACCGACGCGAACCAGGCGTCTGCGACCGCGGCGGCGGCGCAGAAGATCTCGGCGGTGCACAACTGCGGCAGCCCACCCTGCGTGACCTACGGGAAGAAGATCACCGACCGGGTGCTGAACACGCTCAAGTACATCCTGTATTTCGTGTTCGGGTTGATGTTGCTGCTCGGGATCGCGGCGGTCGTGCTGATCCAGAACACGATCCGGCTCTCGATCTTCTCGCGGCGGCGTGAGATCGAGGTGATGAAGCTCGTGGGGGCGACGAACGCCTTCGTGCGGCTTCCGTTCATGCTCGAGGGCATGCTGACGGGCCTCCTGGGGGCGATCGGCGCCCTGGTGCTGCTCACGGTCGTCTACGTGGCCCTGAACGGCTACGACCGCGGCCTGACCGACCCGGCCCGGCTCGTGGGCGTTCCACTCCTGGTCGCCATGCTGTCCGCGTTCGGCTTGCTCCTGGGCGCGTTCGGCTCCGGGATCACGCTGCGCCGGTTCCTGCGGGTCTAGATCCCTCGGCCGTCACACCCGCCGCCCGCCACAACGGATACAATCACCAGTTGGTGAAGGGGCACCGACTACTCGTGCCGGCCGTAGCCGCCGTGACGCTGATCGCGTCATTTGCGCTCGGGTTCGAGCTGCGGACGCAATCGCTCGCGGAGCCGAAGCCGCCCCCGCCGCCGTCGTCGCTGCGCTCGCAGGTGCTGGACGACCTCGAGGCGTACTACTACCGGCCGCTGCCGGGGCGCGTGTACCGCGCCCGGAACGTGAAGGCGATGCTGCTGCGTCTGGGCGATCCGTACACGCGCTATCTGCCGCCGGTGGCCTACACGCAGCTCAAGGCGGCCGAGGCGGGCACCTACCCGGGCGTCGGCCTGGCCCTGCACCGCGCCCACCGCGGCCTGCTCGTGACGGCGTCGATCCCGGGCCTGCCCGGCCGCGCCGCCGGCATCCGCCCCGGCGACGTGATCACGACGATCGACGGGGCGTCGCTCGCGAGCCTCTCCTACCGGCGCGCGCTGGACCTGATCGGCGGGCGCGTCGGCTCCGCGATGCACCTTGAGATCATGCGCACCGGCCGCCGCGATCCGATGTCGTTGACGCTCGTGCGCCGGCCCATCACGCTCCCCTACATCGCCAGCCGGGTGATCCACTCGGGCGGCATGAAGGTGTGCATGATCCGGCTCCTGAGCTTCCCGGCGACCGCGGCCGCGAAGGTGCGCGAGATCGCCGCCCGCGCCGCCCGCAGGCACGAGGCCGTGATCCTCGACCTGCGCGGCAACCCGGGCGGCCTGCTGTCGCAGGCCGTGGCCGTCGTGCGGGTGTTCGCGGACAAGGGCGTCGTCGTGACGACGCAAGGCCGCCACGAGCCGCCGCGTGAGTTCGTCGCCGACGGCACCTCCGTCGGGCCGCTGCGGATCGCCGTCCTGATCAACGGTGGCACGGCCAGCGCCGCCGAGGTGGTCGCGGGGGCACTGCGGGCCGATGCGGGGGCGATCGTGATCGGGCGGCGCAGCTACGGCAAGGGCACCGTGCAGGCGGTCGAGCCGCTGGCGGGCGGCGGCGCCCTGAAGCTGACGGTGGCCGGGTTCCGGCTCCCCGGCGGCACCGTCGTCGAGGACCGGGGGGTCGCCCCCGACAAGTACGTCATGCCGCGGCCGGGGCCGACCGACCGCGTCCTCGCGGCCGCACTGCGGGCTCTGAGCCACCGTTGAGCCTGCCGCCGGCGCGGCCGCCGGTCGTCTGCGAGGTGTCGTTGCGGGCGCGGGCGGTGGTGGGGGAGCCGTTCTTCGAGCCTGGCCCGCCGCTCACGCTGGGCCGGGTGGGCGGTGTCGATGCCGCTGCCGGTGACCTCGTCGCCGTCGAGGTGACCGGGCCGGGGCGGGGGTTCGTCGCCGAGCGGCTCGGGCTCGTCACCGACGCCTCGGCGGTCGTGCACGGGCTGGCGATCGAGGCGGGTGTCGCCGCGGCATGGCCCGACGACGTCGAGGCCGAGGCGGCCCGGCTGCCGCGCGACCCGGCCGCGGGGGAAGGCCGGGTCGACCTGCGCGCCGTCCCCACCTTCACGATCGACCCCGCCGACGCCGGCGACCACGACGACGCGCTCTCGGCGGACGGCGAGCGCGTGCTCGTCCACATCGCCGACGTGGCGGCGTTCGTGCCCGAGGGCGGCGCGATCGACCGCGAGGCGGCCCGGAGGGCGACGTCGGTGTACCTGCCGGGGCGGGTCGATCCGATGCTGCCCGATCAGCTCTCCTCGGGGCTGTGCAGCCTCCTGCCCGGCCGCGACCGGTTCGCCGTCACCATCGAGATCGGCCGCGGCCCGCTGCGCGCCTACCGCAGCCTGATCCGCAGCGACCACAGCCTCACCTACGACGAAGCCGAGGCGATGCTCGCCTCCGGCGAGGGCCCGCCCGAGCTCGTCGGCGCCCTGCGCCGGCTGGACGGCATCGCCCGCGAGCGGGCGACCGCCCGGCTGGCGCGAGGCGGCGTGGCGGTCCAGACGCGGGAGCGCTCCTTTCGGCTCGAGGGCGGCGCGGTCGTGTCGGGCGCCGTCCGCCGCTCTGGCCCGGCGCACGCGCTCGTCGAGGAGCTGATGCTGGCCGCGAACGAGGCGGTCGCCGCCGAGCTCGCGGCGGCCGGCGCCGCGATGCCCTTCCGCGTGCACGAGCCGCCCGAGGCAGGCGCCCTGGACGTGCTCGCCCAGCGGCTGGAGGCGCTGCAGGTGCCGACGCCGCCGCAGCCGCCGCTGCCGACGCCCGAGCAGGCGGCCCGGTTCGCGGGGCTCGTCAGCCAGTCCGTCTCGCGCTACGTGGCCGCGTCGGGGCGGGGCCGCTCGGCCTACCCGGCGATGGTGCTGCGGGCGCTGCGAAAGGCCCGCTATGACCCCCGCAACCTCGGCCACGCCGGCCTCGCCAGCCCGGCCTACTGCCACTTCACGTCGCCGATCCGGCGCCATCCCGACCTGCTCGTGCACCGTGCGCTCCTGCGCCACCTGGGCGCGCTCTCGACGCCGCCGCCCGAGCCGGCGGCCGTCGCCAACGCGGCCGCCCACGACTCCGCGGCCGAGCGCGAGGCGGAGGTGCTCGAGCGCACCGCCGACGACATCTGCGCGGCCTTCCTGCTCGAGGGCGAGCTGTACGAGCAGGGCTGGGACGCGACGTTCGCCGGCGAGGTCGTCGGCGTGATCGACTCGGGGGCGTTCGTCCGCTTCGGCACGCTGTTCGAGGGCTACCTGCCGGGCCGCGCGTGGGCCGGCGAGCTGGTCGATCTCGACCCGCTCGGCGTCGCCCTCGTCGCCCGCCGCAGCGGCCGCCGGCTGCGCCTGGGCGATCCCATCGACGTCGCCGTCAGGGCCGTCGACCGGGCCGCCGGGCGGGTGCGCATTCGCGCATCGCATGCTCCCTAGTGCACAATCCCGAAGATGTCAGTTGGGCGGGGGAAGCGAGTCTGGGTCACGCGCGGGATCGTGCTCGCGGCTGTGGTCGCCGCCGGAGGCGCGATCGGTGTCGTGGTCCTGACGGGCGCGGCGGCCAGCCTCGAGGAGGGCGGCGGAGGGCCCAAACCCGACCCGACGGCGCCGGTGCCCGAGTTCGTCACCGACTGGCATGAGGGCAACTACCAGGGGATGTACGCCCTGATCTCGCCGCGCGATCGCGCCCGGGTGCCGTACGCCCGCTTCGTCGCCTTCTACAGGGACGCCGCGAAGGTTGCGACCATGCGCGGGCTGCACCAGGTGGGGACGGCGCGGCGCCACGGCGACATCGTCACCGTGCCGATGTCCGCGGCGACACGGACGTACGGCCGCGTCATCCAGCGCATGTCCGTGCCGGTCGTCCACACCCGACGCGGCCAGCGCATCGCCTGGACGCGGGCGCTCGCGTTCCCCGGGCTCGAGCCCGGCGAGCAGCTCGTGAGCCGCGTGGTCGTGCCGCAGGGCCGGGGCAAGGTCCTGGACTTCACCGGCCACGTGCTGGCGGAAGGGCCGGCGACGGCGCGGGTCTACCCGCAGGGGTCGGCATTCGCGCTCGTCACGGGGTACGTGAAGGCGCCGGCGCCGAGCGATGTCGCAGCCCGCGAGCGGGCCGGCTGGCCGGCCACCGAGCCGTACGGCCAGGGCGGCCTCGAGCGCTCGCTCGACTCGATCCTGGCCGGGTCGCCCCGGTTCGTGCTGCGGGCGGTCTCGGCGAGCGGCCGGAGGCGCGTGCTCGCGGTCAAGCCCGGCGTGCCGCCGCGCAACGTCACGACGACGCTGCGCGTGCCGATCCAGGAGGCGGCCTCGAACGCCCTCGGCGGCCGCTACGGCGGGGTGGTCGTGCTCTCCCGCACCGGCGCGGTCGAGGCCAGCGCCGGCCTGGGCATGGACGCGCTGCAGCCGCCGGGGTCGTCGTTCAAGACGATCACCTCGGCCGCGGCATTGACGGCGCACAAGACGACGCTCGACACCGTCTACCCGTACGCCCGCTTCGCGCTCCTGAACGGGTGGAAGCTGCACAACTTCCACCACGAGGACTGCGGCGGATCGCTCGTGCTCTCGTTCGCGGTCAGCTGCAACTCGGTGTTCGGGCCGCTGGCCGTCCAGGTGGGCGGGCCGAAGCTGGTGGCGATGGCGAACGCGTTCGGGTTCAACAAGACGCCCACGGTCGCCTACCCGGTGCCCGAGAGCGTCACGCCGCCGGTGAAGGAGCTGACGAGCCCGCTCGACCTCGGCGTTGCCGGGATCGGCCAGGGCGGCGTCGAAGCGACGCCCCTGCAGATGGCGTCCGTGGCGCAGACGATCGGGGCGCGCTGTACCTTCAAGCCGCCGTTCCTGATCCGGCGGCCGCTGGCCGACCGCGAGCCGCACACGCCGACCCGGGCGTGCTCGCACCAGGTCGCGGGCGAGGTGACCACCATGATGGAGGCCGTCGTCACCGAGGGCACAGGCCGCAGCGCCGCCATCCCGGGCGTGACGGTCGCCGGGAAGACGGGGACGTCCGAGATCGGCGGCCCCGACGTCCCCACCGATGCCTGGTTCATCGCGTTCGCCCCCGTCGGCGCGCCGAAGGTGGCCGTCGCGGTGCTGGTGGTGCGGGGCGGCGTGGGCGGCGACGTGGCCGCCCCGATCGCCCGCGCGGTGCTCGAGGCCGCCCTCCAGCAGTAGAGCGCCGGGACCGGGGCCTGGCCCCGTTTCGGGGCCAGGCCCCTCGCCTCACCGAGGCTCTGCTACCATGGCCGCCGCCATGCAGCAGACGCGCACCCAGAACGTCGACTCGACGCGCCAGGTCCTCTGGCTCCTGCGCCACTGCATCGCCCGCGTTCAGGGCTGACACGGCCCCCTGACGGGAGAGGTGCGCCCAAAACGGCGCCCTCCCTCACGCTCCGGTCGCCGTCGTCCGATCCTCCGCGAGGAACCCATGAACGCTCGTACGCTCACCGTCTTTCGGCTCTACCAGCTCTTCAACGGCATCATCTTCTCCGGCCCGATCTGGGCCGTCTTCCTGCTCTCGCGCGGCCTCTCGCTGACCCAGTTCGGGATCGTCGAGGCCGCCCTCCACGTCGGCATGCTGATCGCCCAGGTGCCGACGGGGGCGCTGGCCGATGCGCTCGGCCGGCGGCGGTTGCTGGTCGGGGCCGGGTTCTTCACGGCGATCGCCGAGCTCGGCTACGTCTACGCGCCGGGCTTCGCGCTGATCTGCGTCGCGGGCGGCATCCACGGCATCGCCTTCGCCCTGCGCACCGGCGCGGACGAGGCGTACCTGTTCGACTCGCTCGCCCATGACGACGCCCAGGCCCAGTTCCCGCGCATGCTCGGCGGTCTGTGGGCCGTGTTCCAGTTCGCCGGCGCGATCTCGTTCATGGCCGGCGGGCTGATCGCCACCTACTCCCAGCCGCTCGCGTTCTGGCTCACGGCGACCTGCGCGCTCGCCGCGAGCGCCATCGCGACCCGCCTGCCCGACGATCGCCGCGGCAAGGCCGCGCACGGCGTGCGGGTGGCCGCCCGGGGCCTGCGCGCGCTGCGCCGCTCGCCCCGTCTGGGGACGCTCACCCTGGCGTGGAGCGTCTACTGGGCGGCGGTCACGAGCTGGTGGTTCTACGCCGCGCCGCTCTTCCAGGAGCGGGGCGCCTCCGCCGCCCTGCTCGGATTCGTGCTGGGCGGCGCCATGCTGGTCGGGTCGGGCTGCTCGTGGATCGGCGGGCGGATCGGCGAGCGCGTGCCGCTGACGCTGTCGGTGGGGCTGGGGTCGCTGGCGATGGTCGTCGGGCTCGTGGCCGGCGTCACGGTGCCCGGGCTGGCCGTGCCGGTCGTGCTGCTGATGGTGATCTCGGGCGCGCCGGAGCTCGTCTACGTGACGCTCTCGACCTACCTCCAGCACAACACCCGCTCCGAGTACCGGGCCACGTCCATGTCGATCGCCGAAGGCTGTTTCTCGATCCAGATGCTGTGGCTCTTCCCGCTCACCGGCTACGTGATCCAGCACGAGGGCTACCGGCTCGGGTTCGCGCTCTGCGGAGCGCTGATCCTGGTGGGAGCGGCACTGTTCATCGCGTCGCAGCGCCTGCCCGGCCTCGACGCGGCCGGCGAGGACGCGGCGGCGACGGTGGCCGCATGACCGTCGCCGTCGACCACCTGCTGATCGCGACGGCCGACCTGGATGCGGCGGCGGCCGCGGCCGAGGGCCTCGGGCTCCCGGTCGCGGCCGGCGGCCGCCACCCCGGCTGGGGCACGGCCAACCGGATCGTCCCGTTGGGCGCCGCCTACCTCGAGCTCGTCGCCGTCGTCGACCAGGCCGAGGCGGCGACGAGCGGGTTCGGGAGCTGGGTCGCGGCTGCCCCGCCCGGGCCGATGGGCTGGGCCGTGAGCCCCGGCGACGTCGAGGCGACCGCGCGCCGGCTCGGCCTCGCCGTCGTGCCGGGCTCGCGGAAGGCGGCCGACGGCCGCACGCTGCGCTGGCGCACCGCCGGCGTCGAGCACGCCGCAATGGAGCCCTGCCTGCCGTTCTTCATCGCCTGGGAGCCGGGCACGCCGTTCCCGGGCGCGGGCGGCGCGGGCATCGAGGTCGAGCGCGTCGAGGTGCGAGGCGACGCCGGCCGGCTGGCGGAGTGGCTCGGCGGCGCCGGCCTCCCGGTGTCCGTGCGGCCCGGCCCGGCGGCGATCGAGCGCATCGTCCTGCGCGCCGCCGCGGGCACCGTCACGATCGACGCGGCGACGTTCGGGTAGGCTCGTTTCCGTGACGTACTCGATCGTCGCGCGCGACGCGGAGACGGGGGAGCTCGGGGCCGCGATCCAGTCAGCGGCGTTCCGGGCGGGCGCGCACACGCTGTGGGTCGAGGCGGGCGTCGGCGCGGTCGCCTCACAGTCGTTCAGCGACCCGTCCTACGGCCCGATCTGCCTGTTGGCGCTGCGCACCGGCGCCACCGCGTCGGCCGCCCTCGCCGGCGCGACCAGGCGCGACAAGATGTCCCCCTACCGCCAGGTCGGCGTGGTCTCTGCCGCGGGCACGGCAGCTGCGTTCACCGGCAGCGCGTGCGTCGCCGAGGCCGGGCACGTCCACCGCCGCGGCGTCGCCTGCCAGGCCAACATGATGGCGAGCATCGACGTCTGGCCGGCGATGATGGACGCCTATCAGGCCGCCTCGGGGACGATGGCCGAGCGGCTGCTCGTGGCGCTCGAGGCGGCTCAGGCCGTCGGCGGCGACTGGCGCGGACAGGAGGCCGGGCGCGTGCTCGTCGTCGCCGGGGAGCCCAGCGGCATGCCCTGGAACGACGTCGTCTGCGACGTGCGCGTCGACAACCATCCCGAGCCGGTGGCCGAGCTGCGCCGGCTCGTCGAGCGGGGCCAGGCCCTGCGCGCGGCCTGGGGGCCGGATCCGTCGCTCACCGCCGAGGAGGCGGCCGCGGCCGCCCGCGAGGCCGGTCTCGAGGACGGCCATGCGCTCGTCGCGGCGCTGGTCGCGGCTGCCCAGAACGGCGACGCCGAGGCCGCCCGCGCCCATCTCGATCGTGCCGTCGCCTCGCAGCCGCGCTGGCTCGACTTCGTCCGCCGCTTCCCGGCGTTGGCCGACCTGCTCGAGCTCGAGCCCGTGCGTCCCCGGCTGGAGGGCTGGGGCCGTGCGCCCGCTACCCGGCCCGGCGCAGGTCGCGCAGGATCTCCCGGGCCGCGTTCCGGCCCGGGCCGCCGGTGATGCCGCCGCCAGGGTGGGCGCCGGCGCCCGCCAGGTAGAGCCCGCGGATGCCCAGCCGGTGGCGGGCGAGCCCGATCACCGGCCGCCAGGCGTAGAACTGGTCGAGGGCGGGCTCGGCGTGGTAGAGGTGGCCGCCCGAGAGGCCGTACTCCCGCTCGATGCCGGCCGGCGTCAGCACGTCGGTCGACGTGACCAGCTTGGCGAAGCCGGGCGAGACCCGCTCGAGCGCCGCGACGACCCGCTTGCCGACGTCGCCGGGATCGGCGGCGTAGGGCACCCACTGTGCGAGGGCCGTCATGCGGTGGCCGTCCTCGCCGCCATGGAGCAGGGTGGGGATCGTCGCCTCCAGGTAGGGCCGGTCGCTCATCTCGCCGTACTTCCAGGCGTCGAACGCCTGCTCGACGGCGTCGACCCCGGGCGCGAGCACGATCCGGCCCTGCAGCGCCTCCGGGTCGACGCCCGCGAAGGCCGGCAGTGCCGACAGGCCCAGGTCGACCCGCGCCGTCGCGCCGGGGGTGCGGATGTTGCCGGCCCGCCAGCGCAGCCGTGGCCCGGCCACGACCGGGTCGATCCAGCCCACGAGCACGGTCTTGGGATCGACGGCGCAGGCGACGGCGGGCGCCGTGATCTGCTCGCCCGAGGCCAGCTCGACGCCCTCGACGCGGTCGTCGCGGGTGGTGACCCGTACGACCTCGGCGGCCGTGCGGACGTCGGCGCCCGCCGCGCGGGCAGCGCGAACGAGCGCCTGGCCGAGCGCGTCGGGGCCGCCGCGGGCGAAGGCGGTCTGGCCGGCGGCCCCGCCGTCGTTGCCGGCCGAGTCGGAGACGAGCACGAGCGCCGTCCCCGCCGACCACGGCCCCATCGCGGTGAACTGGGTGCCGCGGGCCGCGATCGCCCCGCGGATGCCGTCGTCGGCGAACCACTCGCCCACGAGGTCGGCAACCGCCATCGGCAGGACGCGGGTGAGCTCGCGGGCGGCCCGGGCGCCGAGGCGCCGGTACGCCCGCGCCAGCCGCAGGCCGGCCGCGGCGTCGCCGATCGCCGCCTTGTCGAGGCGCGGCGGGATCGACGCCTGCACCTCGGCGACGAACACGGCCAGCTCGCGGACGTGGCCGTCGAAGCGCGGGTAGGCATCGGCGTCGGCGGCCGAGACGGCCCGCAGCCCCTCGGCCGTGCGGTCGGCGTCGGCCCAGAAGGTGAGCGCGGGCCCGTCCTCGCGCAGCGAGACCATGCGCACGTCCGGGCGGATCAGCTCGAGCCCGTGGGCGGGCAGGTCGAGATCGTCGACGACCGCGCGCTGGAGCCGGCCGGCGGTGGTGAACACCTCGGCGAGCCCGCCCGCCGCCGCTCGCCGCTCGAGCACGGCGACCCGGCTGCCGGCCCGGGCCAGGTAGGCGGCACAGACCAGGCCGTTGTGGCCGCCGCCCGCCACGATCACGTCATAGTCGGGCACGCACGCCCTTTCTCCGGCCTCGGTCGCGCAGCAGCTCGAGCGCCGCGATCCGGCCCGGCGCGCCCATCAGGCCGCCGCCGGGATGGGCGCCCGAGCCGCAGATCCACAGGCCCTCGACCGGCGTGCGGAACCGCGCCCAGCCGGGCACCGGCCGGTTGAAGAACAGCTGCTCGAGCGACAGCTCGCCCTGGAAGATGTTGCCCTCGGTGAGCCCGATCCGCCGCTCGATGTCGAGCGGGGTCAGCACCTGGCGGCCGACGATCAGGTCGCGGATGTTCGGCGCCCGCTCGGCGATGGTGTCGATCACCGTGTCGCCGAACCGCTCCCGGGCGGCGTCGTCCCACTGGGCGCCCTCCGCCAGGTGGTAGGGCGCGTACTGGACGAAGCAGCTCATGACGTGCTTGCCGGGCGGCGCCATCGCCGGGTCGACGAGCGTCGGGATGATCATGTCGACGTAGGGCCGGGCCGAGAAGCGGCCGTACTTGGCGTCGTCGTAGGCCCGCTCCATGTAGTCGACCGACGGCGAGAAGCTGATCGCGCCGCGCAGGTGTTCGCCGCGGCCAGGCAGGCAGGTGAAGTCGGGCAGCCCGTCGAGGGCCAGGTTGACCTTGCCCGACGAGCCGCGGAACTTGTAGCGAGCCAGGTCGGCGGTGAACTCGGGATCGAGCACGCCCTCCTCGAGCAGGCCCGTGAACGTCACCCGCGGGTCGGCGCTCGAGAGCACCGCGCCGGCCTCGATCGTCTCGCCGGAGGCGAGCGTCACCCCCGTCGCCCGGCCGCCGGACACGTCGATCCGGGCCACCTCGGCCTCGGTGCGGATCTCGGCGCCGAGCGCGCGCGCCGCCGAGGCGATCGCGAGGCTCACGCCGCCGGTGCCGCCGCGGGGGATACCCCAGGCCCGGAAGGCGCCGTCGATCTCGCCCATGTAGTGGTGCAGCAGCACGTAGGCGGTGCCGGGCGAGCGCACGCCCTGGAACGTGCCGATGATCCCCGACGCCGACATCGTCGCCTTCAGCGGGTCGGTCTCGAACCACTGGTCGAGGAAGTCGGCGGCGCTCATCGTCATCAGCTGGATGAATGCGTCCTTCAGCCGCCGCGGCAGCTCCGCGAAGCTGCTGGCCAGGGTCCGCAGCGGCAGCCACTGGCGCGGGTCGATGCGGCCCTGGTCGGGCGGCACCGCCGAGAGGATCGGCTTCACGAACCGGGCCATCTGGGCCATCGCGATGCCGTACTCGTCGTAGGCCTCGGCGTCCGAGAGCGACCATCGCCGCAGCTCGCGCACCGTCCGGCTGTGGTCGTTCAGCCGCCACAGATAGTCGCCGTCGAGCGGCGTGAACGTCCCGTCGAGCGGGAGGATCTCGAGGCCGTGCCGGGGCAGCTCCAGCTCGCGCACGATCTCGGGGCGCAGCAGCGAGACGACGTACGACGCGACGCTGAAGCGGAAGCCGGGAACGATCTCCTCGGTCACCGCGGCGCCGCCGAGCACGTCGCGCCGCTCGAGCACGCAGACGCGCATGCCGGCGCGCGCGAGGTACGCGGCCGTCACCAGCCCGTTGTGCCCGCCGCCGACCGCGATCGCGTCGTATCGCTCCGCCATGACGGGCGATGCTAGATGATCAGGCCCGTTCCACCGGCTCGCACCCGCAGGCGTGCGCCCACTCGGCCAGCGTCCGCCCCTCGACCTCGGGTTCGTGGCGGAAGAGGGCCGCGACCTGCGGCGCGCGGGCGGCGTCGAGCAGGTCGGCGAGCCGCGCGCAGTCGCGCGCCGCCCAGCCGTCAGGGTCGGCCTCGGTCGCGGCGTGGCGGCGCAGGCGCTCGGCGGCCGCGGTCTCGAAGGCGTGCACACGGCGCCCGTCGCGGGCCCGCAGGAACCAGGCTGCGTCGAGGAACCCGTCGAGCGCCTCGCGGGCGCGTTCGGCGTCCTCGCTCGCCACCACGACCGTGTGCCCCTCGCCCTGGGGCAGCCCCGGGGACAGCGGATCCACCGGCGGCAGCGGCGCGTCGGCGACCGCGCATCTGATGGCGTTGGCGCGCAGGAGCTCGGCCGCGGCGTCGGCGGCATCCGGCGTGCGGAAGGATGCAATCGGCGTCGTGTCGTCCATCGCAGTGGCGCCGATGCTAACCGGCCGAGCGCGCCGGGGCCGTAGACTGCGCGGCGTGAGCGTCGGCAGCCCCTTCCACGAGCGCACCGCGCCGCTCAACCGCAAGCTGACCTGGGGCGACTGGGCCGGCTATCACTCGGCCGCCGCGTACGCCGACCACCACGACATCGAGTACAACGCGATCCGCCAGTCGGCCGCGCTGATCGACGTCTCGCCGCTCTACAAGTACATCGTCTCCGGCCCCGACGCCGAGCGGCTCGTCGACCGCGTCATCACCCGCGATGCGACCAGGCTCGCCGTCGGCCAGGTGCTCTACACGCCGTGGTGCGACGAGCGCGGCAAGGTGATCGACGACGGCACCGTTTCCCGGCTCGACGAGACCGCGTACCGGTGGACGGCCGCCGACCCCTGCTACCGCTGGATCCGCCTGAACGCGGGCGGGCTCGACGTCGACGTGCGCGACGTCTCCGAGGACATCGGGGCGCTGGCGCTGCAGGGACCGCGCGCCCGCGCGGTGCTCGAGGCGGCGACCGGCGAGGACTGGTCGGACGTGCGCTACTTCCGACGCCGGGCGGCGACCATCGCCGGGATCGAGCTCGACGTCACCCGCACCGGCTACACGGGCGACCTCGGCTACGAGCTGTGGGTGGCCGCCGAGCAGGCGCCCGCCCTGTGGGACGCCGTGGTTGCCGCCGGCGACGATCACGGCCTGCGCCCGTGCGGCATCCGGGCGATGGACGTCGCCCGCGTCGAGGCCGGCCTGATCCTGATCGAGGTGGACTACACGAGCGCGCGCACGGCGCTCACGCCGGAGCACGAGTACTCGCCGTTCGAGATCGGCCTCGACCGCCTGGTCAACTTCTCGAAGGCGGACTTCGTCGGCCGCCGCGCGCTCGCGCGCGAGCAGGAGGCCGGCGGGCCGGGCCGGCGGCTGGCCGGGATCGAGCTCGACTGGCCCGGGATCGAGGAGGCGTTCGCCCGCCACGGACTGGCGCCGGCCGTGCAGGCGACCGTGAACCGCGACCCGGTCCCCGTGTTCTACGCCGGCGGCCAGGTGGGCAAGGCGACGAGCACCTGCTGGTCGCCGACGCTCAAGAAGATGATCGCGCTCGCGTCGCTCGACGCGGGCGTGCGCACGGGCGCGCCGCTCGAGATCGAGTGGTCGGTCGAGGGGGAGCGCGGCCGCGTCCGGGCGACCGCGGTCGATCTGCCGTTCCTCGATCTCGAACGCCGGCGCACCTAGAATTCCGCGATGGCCTCGACCCGCAAGCCCATCGCCGAGAACCGCAAGGCGCGCCACGATTACCACATTCTCGAGCGGATCGAGGCCGGCATCGCCCTGACCGGGACCGAGGTGAAGTCGCTGCGCGACGGCGGCGGCAACATCCGCGAGGCCTACGCCCAGCTGCACGACGGCGAGGTGTTCCTCGTCGGCGCGAACATCGCGCCGTACCGGCAGGGCAACCTCCAGAACCACGAGCCGACCCGCGAGCGCAAGCTGCTGCTCCACCGGCGCGAGATCGAGCAGCTCGGCCGCCAGGTGGCGGAGCGGGGGATGACGATCGTCCCGCTGCAGCTCTACTTCGTCGACGGCAAGGTCAAGCTCGAGCTCGGCCTGGCCCGCGGCAAGGAGGGCGTCGACAAGCGCCACGCGATCGCCGCCCGCGACGCCCAGCGGCAGATGGACCGGGCGATCCGGGGGTTCGAGCGGCAGCGCCGGTGAGCGTCCGCAGCGCGGTGGCGGCCGACGCGGCCGCGATCGCCGGCCTGCTCGCCGAGCTCGGCTACCGGACGGCGCCGGCGGACCTCGAGCGGCGCCTGGAGGGGATGGAGCGCCCGGCCGCCCTCGTGGCCGAGCTGGACGGCGAGGTCGCCGGCGTCCTCACGCTGGGCATGGTTCCCGTCCTGCACGAGCCCGGCGACTGGTGCCGGATCACGATGCTCGTCGTCGCCGGCCGCGCCCGCCGGCGCGGCCTGGCGCGGGCGCTCGTGGCCGAGGCCGAGGCGATCGCCCGCGGCCACGGGTGCGCGCGCATCGAGGTGACGAGCGCGCTTCACCGCGCCAGCGCCCACGCGTTCTACCGCGAGGCGGGCTACGGCCAGGTCTCGGAGCACTTCCTGAAGCCGCTGGCGGGCGCGCATGGCTGACGTCGAGGAGTTCTGGCGCCGGTTCGTGGCCGCGACCAGGATCGACGGCCCGTACACGGCGTGGGGGTTCGGCTCGAGCCCGGAGCAGGCGACCGAGCTCGGCCTGCTCGTGCGCGACGGCCCCAAGCGGGCGACTGCGAGCCTCGTCTCGAGCTACGCCGCCGACGAGCCGATGCCCGTCCCGGGCGACCTCGGCGTCGTCCTCGACGGCGACGGCGAGCCGCTGTGCGTCGTCCGCACGACGGCCGTCGAGGTGCGCGCGTTCGGCGAGGTCGACGAGGAGTTCGCCTGGACGGAGGGCGAGGGCGACCGGTCGCTGGCGTACTGGCGTGAGGCTCACATCCGCTTCTTCGAGACGCAGGGCACCCCGCTCGACGAGGCGACGCCCGTCGTGCTCGAGCGGTTCGACCTCGTCTGGGGCGGCCGCGGGTGAAGCCGGCGACCCAAGCGTATTTCGTGAGTGAGGACGGGCTCGTCTTCGCCCGGTTCGGCCGGGTCGAGGAAGCCGGCCGGGGACGGAGCGTCGATCTGGCGTCTCCTGCGAGCAGGACGGTCGACCGTGGGAGCGGCGAGCGGGGCGACTGGCAGCCGTCGTGGTCAGCCGTCAGCGTGATCGCGACCTACGACGAGAACGGCGATCTGCGGGATGTGGAGGTAATCGGAGTTCCCGAACGCCGGCCGCAGAGAGATCCGCGGGACGAGGCGCGCCCCGAGTGAAGGACACGGATTCTGGGAGCGGCCGTGCGGCTTGAGGTGCGATTTCAGGCCGTCCCGGTCGAGGGCATGCGCGCCTTCCTCGAGCCGCTCGGCTTCCGGTTCGAGTGGGGGCCGGAGCTCGAAGGGATCGGCTTCCACTGGCGCAAGCTGCCTCTGTCGGGGACCGGCGTGCGCGCGACCTACTTTCCCGACGGCGGCGAGGGCCTGCTCCTGATCGAGACGGACGGGCAGGCC
Source organism: Gaiellales bacterium (assembly GCA_036273515.1). Classification (GTDB taxonomy): domain Bacteria; phylum Actinomycetota; class Thermoleophilia; order Gaiellales; family JAICJC01; genus JAICJC01. Next base: position 3,943 of record DASUHM010000008.1, on the reverse strand, counting down.
TCGGCGGCGGACGTCGCGATGCAGGACGTCACCGCGCGGCTGCTGGCCGAGCGGTTCGAGCGGGCCACGGTGTGGTGCGCGACGACCGGCCGGGCCGAGTACGGCGGCGGCCAGCCGGCAGAGCCGCCGGCGCCGGGCACCGACCCGCCCGCCTGGTACTCCTAGACCCGGACGCGGGCGTTGCCGTTGGCCATGAGCTCCGCCCGGGCGGCCTCGCCGAAGTGCATCCGCCAGGCCGAGAGCTCGCGCTCCTCGGCCTCGAGCAGGTCCCACTCCTCGTCGACGTCCTCGCCGTTCTGGAGAGCGGAGTAGACGCCGGAGAGGCGCCGTAGGCAGGCCTCGAGCTCCTCGTTCACGCGCACCGCGGCCGTCGACGCCTCGGAGTGGGCGCCGAAGGCGGTGTGGATGCGGGGCAGGCGCATCGCCATCTCGTCGTGGCGCTCCATCATGCGCGCGAAGAAGTCCTTGCCATTGTTGTTGCGCACGCCTTCCCATTTGGCTGCGGTCAGCATGCTCTGCGCCACGGCGGCTGCCCCGGCGAACGTGTTCGCCTCGGCGGCCATCTCCTCCTGGTGGCGCTCGTCGAGATCGAGCTCGCGCTCGCGGCGGCGCGCCCACATGAGAATGCCGGCCCCGCACGCGCTCCCGGTGAAGCCGCCCACCACCGCGACCGCGAATGTCTCAACCACGCTCACCAGCCCAAAACCCCGATCTGCCGGCCCGTCTGCCCCGGGTCGGCCCTCCGTCAGATCCGGTACCATGGTAGCGAACTTCACCTCGGGGGCGACCTGGTTTCGACATGGTCGACTGTCGGGGAGAGTTGCAAGCCGAGGTTCCAGGTGGCCTCGTAAATCCCCTGGAAACCGCAAGTGCGGAATCTGATCTCGCACTCGCCGCCTAAGAACTAGGCAGCGCGCCGGCCCCTCCAGCCCGCGGGAGGGACCGCCGGTGTCATCCAGCGGGCTAGCCGGAAGGGGGAACGCCTCCGCCGCCGACCGGGACATCAAAGAGGGGCTAGCCCGAGAGGTGGCCCGTCCGGGGGCAGCCCCCCGGGCGAATCGAAATCCCGGAATACGCTTGTAGACGCTCTCTTCGTGCGATCGTGGACGCGGGTTCGATTCCCGCCGCCTCCATCGGCTTGGTTAAGCCAAGAACGGTTCGTGCCGTATGTCACACCGCACGAGGAATCGAATCCGGTTCGATTCTCCTGCGGTGCCTCCACACGCTCGGCGTGGTCGACCATAGCAGCCCGCGGAGCCTCGCCTGGTATCGCGCAAGAGCCACGCTGGCCCGCCTGCCATTGGTGCCGCGTGCCAAAGCCGGGTGGGCTTGGTTCAACAAGTCGGACCACGCGGGTCTCCGCCACCGAGCGCGCCCCCGGGGACAGAACGGAGGTGTGTGGGTCGGAATCGTCAGCGGGGGCGGCTGACCCGGGCGGGGAGGTTAGGCAGGCGGGAGGACGAGTTAGCTGGCGGCGCCAGCGTGGTCGGCGGCCCAAGCGTCGAGCTTGAGCAGCGCATTTGCGGACGGAGAGCCCGGCTCGGCTGTGTAGATCACGAGTTGTTGGTCGGGTTCGGCGTCGGAGGTGAGGGCGTCCCACTCGAGCGTGATCTCACCCACGATGGGGTGGTTGTACCTGCGCGTGCCGCGTCTCTTTGCGGCGACGTGGGTGCCGGCCCACCATTGGCGGAACTGGGCGTCGCGGATCGAGAGCTCGCCGACGAGTTCGGCGAGTCGGGGATCGTCGGGCTTGCGGGCTGCTTCCATCCGTAGGTAGGAGACGACCGAACGGGCAAGCTCTTCCCACTCGGGGTAGAGCGAGCGGAGGCGGGGGTCGGTGAACAACAGCCGGACGAAGTTCCGTTCCCGCTCGGGGATCTCACCGAAATCGACCATCAGCGCGGCGGCCAGCGGGTTCCAGGCGAGGATGTCGTGGGTGGGGGTCATCACGATGGCGGGGGTGTCGAGGTGGTCGAGGATGCGCTGGAGGTAGGGCTTGACCTTCTGCGGTGCACGCCGCCGTGACTTCGCGGGTGTGCCAGCGAGCTCATGCATGTAGGCGCGCTGATCGTCGTCGAGGCGAAGCACGCGGGCGAGCGAGGCGAGCACGGGCGCCGAGGGCTGCATCCGTCCCTGCTCGAGCCGGGTGTAGTAGTCGATCGAGATAGCTGCGAGTTGTGCGACGTCCTCGCGGCGAAGCCCGGCGACGCGTCGCTGTGTGCCACCTTCGGGAAGCCCTACATCGCTCGGACTCAACTCCGAGCGGCGCGTGCGTAGAAATGCGCTGAGCTCGTTGTAGGCGTCGCTGGTGGAGTTCATGGCTGCGTTCATTCTTGCCGACGCGTTCGCGATCGGGGTAGGAGAGATCGTCCTAGGCAGAGTGTCCCCAGGAACAACTCTCCCTAGCTGCCGCGAGCTGGAGCGAGCACTCTTCTTCCTGGTGCGAGAGCGCCGCGACCACGGGAGGGGAACCATGCAGATCACAAGGAATACGCTCAAGAGTGATGCCGGCCCCGCCGACTGGTTCACGGGCTCGGTCTTCGTCGACACGATCGCCACGCCCGGAGCTCAGAGCGCGGTCGGCGCTGCCGCGGTGCACTTCACCCCGGGTGCCCGTACCGCGTGGCACACGCATCCGCACGGCCAGACGATCTGGGTCACCGAAGGCGTGGGGCGCTGCCAGCGCGACGGCGGTCCGATCGAGGTGATCCGGCCCGGGGATCGGGTGTTCTTCGAACCGGGCGAGAACCACTGGCACGGCGCCGCTCCGACCAGGTTCATGACCCACATCGCCATCCAGCAGGCAGACGAGACCGGCAGCCCCGTCACCTGGGGCGACCACGTGAGCGACGAGCAGTATGCCAAGGCGGTTGCGGAATGAACCCCGCCTACGACTTCACCGGGAAGGTCGCCTTTGTCACCGGCGCCGGCTCGGGGATGGGCCTCGCCACCGCGCGGGCGTTCGCCGAGGCGGGCGCGGCCGTCGCGCTCGCAGACGTTGATGCCGACACGCTGGCGGCGGCGGAGAAGGAGCTACGCGACGCGGGGCGCGGGGTGCTCGCCGTGCAGTGCGACGTCTCCGACGAGGCGCAGATTGCCGGGGCCGTGGCACGGACGGTTGAGTCGTTCGGCAGTCTCGATATGGCCTACAACAACGCGGGAATCCAATCGCCGGTGACCGATGCCGCAGATGAGCCTGCGGAGCTGTTCGACCGGGTGAACGCGATCAACCTGCGTGGTATCTGGGCGAGCATGAAGCACGAACTCGGCCAGATGCGCCGCCAGGGCTCCGGCGCGATCGTCAACTGCTCCTCGCTCGGCGGCCTGGTCGGCCTTCCGGGTCGCGCCGCCTACCACGCCTCCAAGCATGGCGTGATCGGCCTGACCCGCAGCGCGGCGATCGAGTACGCGCCGCGCGGCGTTCGGATCAACGCGATCTGCCCGGGCACCATCGAGACGCCGATGGTCACCCACATGCTGGACACGGGTGACCTTCACCGTGACGCTGCCGAGGCGAACCAGCCGATCGCGCGGCTGGGGACCGCCGAGGAGATCGCCCAGTCCGTGCTTTGGCTGTGCAGCCCCGGCGCGAGCTTCGTAGTCGGCGTCGCGCTGCCCATCGACGGCGGATACACCGCCCAGTAACCCGACCGAAAAGGACACCACCATGCGTGGAGCAATCATGTACGCCCCCGGCGACGTCCGCATCGAGGAGCGAGAAGACCCAAAGATCATCGAACCAACTGACGCGGTCATCAAGCTCGCGGCGACCTGCATCTGCGGGTCAGACCTGTGGCCGTACCGCGGTGCCGAGGATGTCGATCATCTGTTGATGGGACACGAGTACGTCGGAGTCGTCGAGGAGATCGGCAGCGAGGTAAAGACGGTCAAGCCTGGCGACTTCGTGGTTGGCTCGTTTGTGATCTCCGACAACACCTGTGAG